>NZ_JBFUHN010000029.1:0-73867 GCF_056402375.1 Variovorax sp. P4_B10
AAATAACGGTGGCGCGAAGGGGGGTACATTCGGGGTGGGGAGCACCCGGTGCCCTGTGCACGAGAGGCGCGGCCGTTGTGCTGGCCGATCAACCGCTGCTCTGAGCGATCACGCCGATGGTGTGCTCTGCGCAGCGAAATAAAGGAGGAGGCCTGCGGCCCTAGGCCGCGCCGGGGGACATTCGCGGAGCAGAGCACACCGTCGGCGGGATCGCGCCCTGAATGACCCACAACGCGACGATTCGAAGAGCAAAGATTTCACCCTAGATCTTCAAGCCCCAAGTCGCCCGTGCGCCCAGCACCAGCACGCCGCCCACGACCCAGAACACGCCCGCAATGCCGATCAGCGCACCCAGCGAGCCGAACAGCATCGGCATCGCCACGCTCGAGGCGTTGATGGTCATCAGCCGCAGGCCCAGCGCCTCGCCGTGCCGCGCGTGCGGCGTGATCTGGTGGAGCATGCTCATCACCATCGGCTGCACCGCGCCCAGCGCAAAGCCGAGGACCACGGAGCACATGCCCATGCCCAAGGCCGAGTTGAGCAGCGGGTAGATCGCGAACATCGCGGCGGTGACGATGGTCGAGCTCAGGATCACGCTGCGCTCCGAAGCGCGCGACGCCACGATGGGCAGCACCACGCGAATCGCGGCGGCCGCGATGGCGAACGCACCGAGGATGGAGCCGATCACCGAAGCGCTGATGCCGCGGTCATGCCCCAGCACGGGCAACACGAAGGCATGCACGTCCCAGCTCGACGACTGCAGCCAGTTCACGAACAGCAGGCGGCGGAACATCGGCTCGCGCAGCAGGTCCCAGGCCCGCGTCGGCGCAGCCCCTGCGACAGGCGCGGTGCGCGGTGGCTCGTGCGCGCCGCGCGCGAGTATCCAGCAGATGACAGGCAGGAACGCCAGCACCGCGAAAGAGACGCGGAACGCCAGCATGTCTGCGGGCGCGTGCCCGGCATGGTCGATCAACAGGCCGGCCAGGAAAGGCCCAACGAAATTGGCCACCGCGGGCGCGATGGCAAGCCAGCTGAACACGCGCTTGAGCTGCGTGGGGTTGGTGGCGGAACGGCCCACATGCCGCTGCAGCGCGATGACCGTCGCACCGGTCGCGCCCCCCGTCAGCAGCGCGGCAAGACACATGACCGGAAAGGTCGGGAAGATCACCGCGAGACCGGCGCCGGCCGACGCGGCGAGAACCGACAGCCAGAGCGGCCGCTTGAACCCATGCCGGTCGGTAAAGCGCCCCGCCGGCAGGGCCAGAAAGACCTGGGTCAGCGCGAACAGCGCAATCAGCAAGCCGACGGCCGCTGCGCTGTACCCCTGTTGCAGCGCCAGCAGCGGCGTTGCGAGTCGCATGCCAGCCATGGTGGCGTGCAGGCAGACCTGGGCGCCGATCACGCGCAGCAGTTCGGAGCCTTTCACGGGGTGTCGTCGATCTCGCTGTCGGCGGTGGGAGGCAGGAGCACCTGCGACTGGGCTTCGGGCAGCGCCTCGACCTTGCGCAGCGCGAGGCGCATCTGCTTGGCGCGCGTGTCGGCCTTGTCGAGCGTGTCGGAAGCCTTGGCCACCTGCTCCTTGATGCGCGAGACCCATTCGCCATAGCGCTCGAACTCGGTCTTGACCGCGCCCAGCACCTTCCAGACCTCCGAGGCCTGCTGCTCCAGCGCCAGCGTGCGAAAGCCCATGTGCAGGCTGTTGAGCATGGCAAGCAAGGTGGTCGGCCCGGCCAGCGTCACGCGGTGCTGGCGCTGGATGGCATCCATCAGGCCAGGCCGACGCAGCACCTCGGCGTAGAGGCTCTCGACCGGCAGGAAAAGAATGGCGAAGTCGGTGGTGTGCGGCGCCGCGAGGTAGTTCTCGGCGATCGACCGGGCCTCGGTGCGGATGCGCGCTTCGAGCGCCTTGGCCGCCAGTTCGGCGCCGGCTGCATCGGCGCGCTCGTGCGCGTCGATCAATCGCTCGTAGTCGTCGCGCGGAAACTTGGCGTCGATCGGCAGCCAGACCGGCGCGCCGTCGTCGCCCCGGCCCGGGAAGCGGATCGCGAAATCGACACGCTGCCCGCTGCGCGGCTTGGTCTCGACCTGCTTGGCGTACTGGTCGGCGGTGAGCACCTGCTCGAGCAGCGCCTCGAGCTGTACCTCGCCGAACACGCCGCGCGTCTTCACGTTGGTCAGCACGCGCTGCAGGCTGCCGACACCGACGGCCAGCGTCTGCATTTCGCCGAGGCCCTTGTGCACCTGCTCGAGCCGGTCGGCCACCTGCTTGAAACTTTCGCCGAGGCGGGCTTCGAGCGTGCTCTGCAGCTTCTCGTCGACGGTCTTGCGCATCTCGTCGAGCTTGGCGGTGTTGGTCTGCTGCAGCTGCGCGAGCTGCGTTTCCATGGTCGTGCGCACTTCGGCGAGGCGGCGCGCGTTCGATTCGCTCAGGCCCTGCAACTGGGTATTGAGCGTATCGGCCAGGGTCTTCTGCAAGGAGGCGAGCTGCAGCGAGAAAGCATCGAGCTGGGCGTTCTGCGTGCGCGTGGCTTCGGCGCCTTGCTGCACCAGCGACTGCTGGAAGGTGGCGAAGGCCTGCGCGGTTTCCTGCCGCGCACCGCGCGAGCTTTCGCCGATTTCATGGCGCAGTTCGCGCTCGGTGCGTTCGTTGGCGGCACTCATCGTGGCCAGCACGCCCAGCATGTCGCTGTGGTCGGGCTTGGGCTGCCGGCGCGCGAGCAGCCAGATCACCAGAACGATCTGGATGACTGCGAACGCAGCCAGCAAAAGGAGAACCAATTCGGGAAGTTCCAAGGTCGGGCGCGGTGTCGCTGCTCGTTGGTTGTTATTTGCCGGCCGGCGGAACGGGCGTGACGGGCGTCAGCGGTCCTTTGCCGCCGAAGTAGGCGATCAGGTTGTCGGCCGCGAGGTCGGCCATGGCGCGGCGCGTGGGCACGGTCGCGCTCGCGATGTGCGGCGTCAGCACCACGTTGGGCACGGTCAGGAGGTCGGGGTGGACCTTGGGCTCGCCTTCGAACACGTCGAGGCCCGCCGCAGCGATGCGCTTCTCGCGCAGCGCCGCGGCCAGCGCCGCGTCGTCGACGATGCCGCCGCGCGCGATGTTCACCAGCGTGGCGGTCGGCTTCATCAGTGCGATTTCGGCGGCGCCGATGGTGTGGTGCGAAGCCGGCGAGTAAGGCACCACCAGCACCACGTGGTCGGCCGTCTTGAGCAGCTCTTCCTTGCTCGCGTAGCTGGCCTTGCATTCGGCTTCGAGCGTTGCATCGAGGCGCGAGCGGTTGTGATAGATCACCTTCATGCCGAAGCCGTGCGCACCGCGCTTGGCAATGCCCTGCCCGATGCGGCCCATGCCGATGATGCCGAGCGTGGCGCCATGGATGTCGGAGCCCGCGAACATGTCGTAGCTCCACTTTTCCCACTTGCCCGCGCGCAGGAAGTGTTCGCTTTCGGTGATGCGGCGCGCCGTGGCCATCAGCAGCGCGAAGCCGAAGTCGGCCGTGGTCTCGGTCAGCACGTCGGGCGCGTTGGTGCCGAGCACGCCGTGCGCGGCCATCGCATCGACGTCGAAGTTGTTGTAGCCCACGGCCATGTTGGCGCAGATCTTCAGGTCGGGGCAGGCGTCGAGCACCGTGGCATCGATGCGCTCGCTGCCGGTGGTGAAGGCGCCCTGCTTGCCTTTCAGCCTGGCGATGAGCTGCTCTTTGCTCCAGGTCTCGTCGGAGGGATTCGACTCGACCTCGAAATGCTGCGACAGGCGTTCGATGGTTTCGGGAAAGATCGCGCGTGCGACCAGGATCTTGGGCTTGCTCATGATGTTTGTGCTCAGCGAAAGAAGATGAAGGTAGAGAGGACGAACAACGGAACCAGGATGGCCACGGACCACGCCATGTAGCCGAAGAAGCTCGGCATGGGCACGCCGCGGCTCTCGGCAATGGCCTTGACCATGAGGTTGGGCGCGTTGCCGATGTAGGTGTTGGCGCCCATGAAGACGGCGCCGGCCGAGATGGCGGCGAGCGTGGTCGCGTAGGTGGTCATCAGCGCGGCCGGATCGCCGCCTGCAGTGTTGAAGAACACCAGGTAGGTCGGCGCATTGTCGAGGAACGAGCTCAGCACGCCGGTGGCCCAGAAATACATTGCCGGATCGGGCTGGCCGTCGGCGCGCGTCACGGCCGACACGACGGCGCCGAACGGCCCCTGCGTGCCGGCCTTCAGCATCGCGATCACCGGAATGATGGTCAGGAAGATGCCCGCGAACAGCTTGGCCACTTCGGCCATCGGGCCCCATTCGAACTGGTTGTCGGCGTGCACCCTGGGCGATGTGAGCTTGTATGAAACCACGGCGATCAACGCCAGCCCCACATCGCGCACCAGGCCCGGCAGGCCGACTTCGGTGCCGAACACGTCGAACGCCACCGGCGATTTCCAGAAGCCGCTGAGCAGCACCAGCGCGACAACGCCCCCGAGCAGCCAGAAATTGGCGGCACCGTCGAAGCCGATGCGCTGCGTGTCGGGCGTCGGATCGACCGGCAGCACGCCTTCCTTGCGGTAGTAGTGGCGGTCGATGACATAGAACAGCGCCAGCAGCACGGCGAGGATGAAGAGCGTTTCGGGCAGGATGTTCTGCGCGGTCCAGAAGAAGCTCACGCCCTTGAGGAACCCGAGGAACAGCGGCGGGTCGCCCAGCGGCGTGAGCGCGCCGCCCACGTTCGAGACGATGAAGATGAAGAACACGATCACATGCACCCGGTGGACGCGGTTGTCGTTGGCGCGGATCAGCGGCCGGATCAGCAGCATCGAGGCGCCCGTGGTTCCCATGAAGCTCGCGAGCACCGCGCCGATCGCGAGGATCGCCGTGTTGAGGCCGGGCGCGCCATGCAGGTTGCCGCGAATATGGATGCCACCCGCCACCGTGAAGAGCGCGGTCAACAGGATGATGAACGGGATGTACTCGGCCACCAGCGCATGCACGAGCTGCGCGCCCGCCAATCCCGCGCCGTAGGTCGCGGCAAAGGGCAGCAGGAAAGCCAGCGCCCAGGCGGCGGAAATCTTGCCGTAGTGGTGATGCCAGAAGGACGGCGTGGCAAGCGGCAGCAGCGCGATCGACAGCAGGATGCCGGCGAACGGCACGCCCCAGAGCGGCGAGAGCCGGGCGCCGTCGAGATCGGCGGCCACTGCAAGCCCCGGCACCAACAGCATCAAAAAGACAAGGCCTCTTCCAGCAACTGGGGGGCGCCTCATGCCTCGATCTCGAACACCTGGCGCAGGTAGGCCAGGTATTTTTCGTCCTCGCACATGTTCTTGGACGGCGTGTCCGACAGCTTGGCCACCGGCTGCCCGTTGCAGTGGATCATCTTGATGACGATCTGCAACGGCTCGTAGCCGAGGTCGTTGGTGAGGTTGGTGCCGATGCCGAAGGCCAGCTGGCAGCGGCCGCGGAACTGCTGGTAGAGCTCGATGGTGCGCGGCACCGTGAGGCCGTCGCTGAAGATCAGCGTCTTGGTGAGCGGATCGACGCGGTTCGCGACATAGTGGGCCAGCATGCGCTCGCCCCACTGGAACGGATCGCCGCTGTCGTGGCGGGCGCCGTCGAACAGCTTGCAGAAATACAGGTCGAAGTCGCGCAGGAAGGCGCTCATGCCGTACACATCGGACAGCGCGATGCCGAGGTCGCCGCGGTATTCGCGCGCCCAGCTCTCGAAGCCGAAGATCTGGCTGTCGCGCAGCCGGGGCCCGAGCGCCTGGCAGGCCTGCAGGTATTCGTGCGCCATGGTGCCCAGCGGGATCAGGCCTAGTTTCATGGCGTACAGCACATTGCTGGTGCCCGCGAGCTGGGGCAGCCGGTCGCCGGGCTTCGTGTGCACCGGTGGCGGCGTGACGGCGCCCAGCCGCATGTTCAGGGTGCGCAGGACCTCTTCGTGCCAGTCCTTGGAGAAGCGGCGGCGCGTGCCGTAGTCGGCGATCTTGAGGTCGGCCAGGCCGGCGTCCTGCAGCTGGGCGATCTTGGTCTCGAGCCGGCGGCGTCCTTCCACGAAGTCGGGTTTTTTCTGCGTGTTGCGGAAATAGACCTCGTTGACGATCGCCAGCACCGGGATCTCGAACAGGATGGTGTGCAGCCACGGCCCCTGGATGCGGATCTCGAGCTCGCCCGAGGACTGCGGAATGATGTTGATGTACTTCTCGTTGAGCCGGAAGAGCCCGAGGAAGTCGACGAAATCGCTCTTGATGAAACGCATCGACCGCAGGTAGGCGAGTTCGGCATCGCGGAACTGCAGCGAGCACAGGCTGCGCACCTCGTCGCGGATCTGGCCCGCGAACTGCGCCAGGTCGATGCCGGGGTTGCGGCACTTGAACCGGTACTCGACCCGGGCGCCCGGGAAGTGATGCAGAACGACCTGCATCATCGTGAACTTGTAGAGGTCGGTGTCGAGCAGGCTGTGAATGATCATGGTCGTCGGTGCGCGGTGTCTCAAACTTTCGGCGGCCGTTCGATTATCACGGGCTGCGTCGGCCTCTGCCTACGGGGGCTGGACAGTACGTCCTACCGGCAGGGTGAATGCCTCGCGGGACATTGATTCACGGCGGCGATACAGGCCGCCGAATCAACCTTTCAAGGAGATTCGCATGAACAAGGACACCATCGAAGGCAACTGGAAACAGCTCAAGGGCAAGGTCAAGGAGCAATGGGGCAAGCTGACCGACGACGACTTCGACGTCATCGCCGGCAAGCGCGACCAGTTGCTCGGCCGCATCCAGGAACGCCACGGCATCAGCCGCGAAGAAGCCGAAAAGCAGGTCAAGGACTGGGAATCGCGCGACGGCCGCTCGCCCGACGCGCTCTGGTTCGAAAAGTATTGACGCAGGGCCGGCTGCCGCGCACCCGCCATCTCATCATCCACCTCGAAGGAAAACTCCAATGAAAAGACATCTGCTCATGCTCGCCCTCGCCTCCACCTGTTTCGTCGCCACCCAGGCCGGTGCGATGACCAAGGACGAGTACAAGGTCGCCAAGGAAAAGATCGAGGCCGAGTACAAGGTCGCCAAGGCCCAGTGCGACACGATGAAGGACAACGCCAAGGACGTCTGCCAGAAGGAAGCCAAGGGCAAGGAAGACGTGGCCAAGGCCGAGTTGGAACAGGCTTACCAGCCGAGCGACGGCCACGCCCGCAAGGTGGCTGAAGAGAAGGTGAAGGCCACCTACGAAGTCGCGAAGGAAAAGTGCGACGACCAGAAGGGCGACGCCAAGGCCGCCTGCGTGAAGCAGGCCAAGGCCGACGAAGCCCAGGGCAAGGCCGATATCAAGGCCATGAAGAAGACCATGTAAGGCATCGCGGCCCGATCGGCCGCACGACAAAGGACAACGGCGCCCTCGGGCGCCGTTTTTCGTGGGTCAGGCTTTCAGCGCATCGACCACGCGCTGCAGCGCCTCGGGCAACGGCACCGGCCGCTGGGTTGCACGGTCCACGTAGACGTGCACGAAGTGGCCCTGGGCGGCGGCCGTGTCCGAGCCCTCGGCAAACAGCGCGATTTCATAGCGCACGCTCGAACGCCCCGCCTGGGCCACCCGGATGCCCGCCTCCACCGTCTCGGGGAACGCGATCGGCGCGAAGTAGTTGCACTGCGTCTCGACCACGAAGCCGATGGTCTGGCCCGCGTGGATGTCGAGTGCGCCACGCTCGATGAGCAGCGCGTTCACCGCGGTGTCGAACCAGCTGTAGTAGACGACGTTGTTGACGTGGCCGTACATGTCGTTGTCGGCCCAGCGCGTCGGGATGCTGCGAAACGCACGGTAGCTGCCGCGGGAATGCGGCGTGGGTTTGGTGGCGGAGCTCATCGCGCGGCATTTTGCCAGCGGCGCCAGTAGTCGAAGGCGACCCTGAAGGTGCCGAGCTGCACCTGCACGGTCTCGGCGATGTCGCTGGCATAGCCGCCGGCCATGGCAAAGGCCGTCGGGATGCGGCGCTGCCAGGTCCAGTCGAACACGCGCCTGTCGCGCGCCTCGAGCCCGTCGAAGCTGAGCTTGAGGCGGCCGAGCCGGTCGCGCTCGAAGGGATCGGCCCCTGCGAGGTAGATCACGAGACCGGGCGAGAAGCGGCGGTCGAGCTCGTCGAGGGCGTGCTCCAGGGCGGTGAGGTAGTCGGCGTCGCCGCAGCCGTCGGGCAGTTCCACGTCGAGGTCGCTGGCCTCCTTGCGGAACGGGAAATTCTTCTGGCCATGCAGCGAGAGCGTGAAGACGCTCGGGTCGTTGCGGAAGATGCTGGCCGTGCCGTTGCCCTGGTGCACGTCGAGATCGATCACCGCGACCTTGAGCTGGCGCCCGCTTCGTCCGTGCTCCGCCTGCATCAGCCGGGCCGCCACCGCCGCATCGTTGAAGACGCAGAAGCCGCCGCCCTTGTCGGCATGGGCGTGGTGCGTGCCGCCGGCCATGTTGGCCGCCACGCCGCAGGCGAAGGCGGCCCGGCAGGCCGCAATGGTCGCACCGGTGGAACGGCGCGACCGCTCGACCATGGCCTCGCTCCAGGGAAAGCCGATCTCGCGCATCGCCTGCGGGCTCACGCTGCCGTCGCTGATGGCGGCGATCCACTGCGGCGTGTGGGCCAGCGCCAGCTCGCCGTCGCTGGCGCGCGGGGCCTGGTCCATCTCGACGGCCGGCAGGTGCTCCAGCAGGCGGTCGCGCAGCAAGGCGTAGCGCGACATGGGAAAGCGATGCCCCGGCGGCAGGGGCAGCACGAACTGGCCGGAATAGAAGGCGCGCATGCCCCGCATTCTGCGATGGGCCCGATTTAGAAGGCGGCCTCTAGATTGCTGCATAGCAGCAAAAACCCCTTGATCGTAAAACTCAGCTGCCTATACTTGAGGCCATGCTGCACCGCAACATGAATGACGAGGCAGCGCAACGTGAACCGACCGCTCAACCATCCCTTCTGGAGATCCCAAATGGCCCTGACCGCTGACCAAATCCTCGCCGCCCAAAAAGCAAACCTCGAAACCCTGTTCGGCCTGACCACCAAGGCTTTCGAAGGCGTCGAGAAGCTCGTCGAGCTGAACGTCACCGCTTCCAAGGCCGCCCTGGCTGAAGCCGCCGGCACCGCTCAAGCCGCCCTGAACGTCAAGGACGCACAAGAGCTGCTGACGCTGCAAGCCAGCCTGTTCCAGCCCCTGGCCGAAAAGACCGCCGCCTACAGCCGTCATCTGTATGACATCGCCCAAGGCACCGGCGCCGAGTTCTCCAAGGCTTTCGAAGCCAAGGCCGCTGAAGCCCAGCAAGCCTTCGTCGGCCTGGTCGACAGCGCTTCCAAGAACGCACCCGCCGGCTCGGAAACCGCCGTTGCCGTGCTGAAGAGCGCCGTGGCTGCCGCCAACAACGCTTTCGAATCGGTCCAGAAGGCTGTCAAGCAGGCTTCCGACGTCGCCGAAGCCAACTTCAACGCCGTGTCGACGCAAGCCGTCGCCGCTGCGAAGACCGCGACGGCTTCGCGCAAGCGCTAAGCTTTCGACCACCACCAGTTGTCTCCTTGGGTCCTCACGGATCCAATTCAGGGCCTCGTCTTCGGACGAGGCCTTTTTTTCGTCTTCGATAATGCCGGTCTCATTTCAGGAGACTCTTCATGCAAATCGACGGCAAGGTTTTTATCGTGACCGGGGGCGCTTCGGGCCTCGGCGAAGGCGCGGCGCGCATGCTGGCGGCGAACGGCGGCAAGGTGGTGATCGCCGACATGCAGGCCGACAAGGGCGAGGCCGTCGCGCGTGACATCGGCGGCGTGTTCGTCAAGTGCGACGTGAGCCAGGAGGCCGATGGCCAGGCCGTCGTTGCCGCAGCCACGAAGCTCGGCAAGCTGGTGGGCCTGGTCAACTGCGCCGGCATTGCGCCGGCCGAGAAGACGGTCGGCAAGAACGGCCCCCACGCACTCGCCGTATTCAGCAAGACGGTCACGGTCAACCTGATCGGCAGCTTCAACATGATCCGCCTCGCGGCCGACGCGATGAGCAAGAACGAGCCCGAGGCCACCGGCGAGCGCGGCGTGCTGATCTCGACCGCTTCGGTCGCCGCCTACGACGGCCAGATCGGCCAGGCCGCCTACAGCGCCTCGAAGGGCGGCGTGGTCGGCATGACCTTGCCGATCGCGCGCGACCTGGCACGCAACGGCATCCGCAACATGACCATCGCCCCCGGCATCTTCGGCACGCCCATGCTCTTCGGCATGCCGCAGGAAGTGCAGGACGCGCTGGCCGCCAGCGTGCCCTTCCCCTCGCGCCTGGGCACGCCCGAGGACTACGCCAAGCTCGCCAAGCACATCATCGAAAACGACATGCTCAACGGGGAGGTGATTCGTCTCGACGGAGCGATTCGACTTCCGCCCCGGTGAGCGGCGGCACCGCCGTGCTGCCGGTGCGGTCCAGCCGCTCGTACTGGGCGATCACCTGGGCACCCAGCAGCACGAGCGTGGCGGCGATCTCCAGGCTCAGCAGCACCACGATCGCCGTGGTGAGCGAGCCGTAGACCACGTTGACCTGCGACAGGGTCGAGAAGTACCAGATCAGCACGCGCCGCGTGGCCTCCCACAGCAGTGCGGCGGTCACGCCGCCCAGCAGCGCGTGGCGCAGCGACATCCGGCCCGCCGGCATCACGAGGTAGAGCGAGGTCAGCATGAAGATCTCGCCGCCCAGCCCCAGCAGGTAGAGCAGCAGGCCCGAAACACCCGACAGCGACCAGCTGCGGCCCAGCAGGTCGACGCTTTCCTGTCCGACCAGTTGCAATGCGCCCGATACCAGCGTCACCAGCAGCAGCCCCACGCACAGGCACAGGATGTAGACGTAGGGCATGACGGCCGAGACCAGGAAGTGGCGCTTGTGATCCGCCTTGCGGTGATGAAAGATCACCGCCATCGCACTCTCGAGAATGCTGAAGGCGAGCGAGCTGAAGAAGATCATCGTCACCAGCAGCACCGGCCCCATCACGTCGCGGTGGTCGAGAAAGCTCGACAGCTCCGTCACGATGGCCTTCGACTGCCCCGGCAGCAGCCATTCGAGGTACCGCCCGATGGTGCGCAGCAGTTCGGCCTGCTCGATGACATGCGACAGCGCGATCACGCTCACGATCAGCAGCGGCACGATGGACAGCAGCGCGTAATAGGCCACCGCGCCCGCAAGCAGCAGGCCCTGGTTGGCGCGAAAGGCCTTGAGCGCGTCCCAGATGAATCTCAGGGGATGGCGCAGCAGCGGCGCGGCGTGTTGCAATGGGTTGGGCGTCGTCATGCGGTGGGAATCCGTATCACATTCAGTATGCCGTCCGGCCGCGGGCATGCGGCCGCTTGCGTATGATTTGCCGCTCTTCGCCTACATGACCATCCCCGCTTCATTCATCCAGGAACTCATCGCGCGTGCCGATGTGGTCGAAATCGTCGGCCGCTATGTGCAGCTCAAGAAGGCCGGCGCCAATTTCATGGGGCTTTGCCCCTTCCACGGCGAGAAATCTCCCTCTTTTTCCGTCAGTCCGACCAAGCAGTTCTATCACTGCTTCGGCTGCGGGGTGCATGGCAACGCGATCGGCTTCCTGATGGAGCACGCGGGCATGGGCTTCGTCGAAGCGGTGCACGACCTTGCCGGCCAGTACGGCCTGCAGGTGCCCGAGGACGACGCTTCGCCCGCCGAACGCGCCCGCGCGGCCACCCAGCGCCAGAAGCAGGCCACGCTGACCGACGTGCTCGAAAAGGCCGGCGAGGCCTATCGCAAGGCGCTGYGGCAGGCGCCCGGGGCCATCGAATACCTCAAGGGCCGGGGCGTTTCCGGCGAAGTGGCCAGGCAATTCGGCATCGGCTATGCGCCCGCCGGCTGGCGCTCGCTGGCCGGCGTCTTTCCCGACTACGACGACCCGCTGCTCGCCGAGAGCGGGCTGGTGATCGTCAACAACGAGGAAGGCCAGCTCAGCGACAGCGAAGCCAAGCGCTACGACCGCTTCCGCGACCGCGTGATGTTCCCCATCCGCAACGTCAAGGGCGAATGCATCGGCTTCGGCGGGCGCGTGCTCGGCGACGAAAAGCCCAAGTACCTGAATTCGCCCGAAACGCCGGTGTTCAGCAAGGGCCGCGAGCTCTACGGCCTTTATGAAGCCCGCGCCGCCTTCCGCGACCGCGGCTACGCCCTGGTGACCGAGGGCTACATGGACGTGGTCGCCCTCGCCCAGCTCGGTTTTCCGAATGCGGTGGCCACCCTCGGCACCGCCTGCACGACCGAGCATGTGCAAAAGCTCTTCCGCTTCACCGAATCGGTGGTGTTCAGCTTCGACGGCGATGCCGCCGGCCGCCGCGCCGCGCGCAAGGCGCTCGACGGCGCCCTGCCCTATGCCACCGACGTGCGCAGCATCAAGTTCCTGTTCCTGCCGGCCGAGCACGACCCCGACAGCTTCATCCGCGAATTCGGCGCCGAGGCCTTCGCCCGCTTCGTGACCGAGGCGACGCCGCTGTCGCGCTTCATGCTCGAGGCCGCCCGCGAAGGCTGCGACCTGACCACCGCCGAAGGCCGCGCCCACATGACCAGCAACGTGCGCCCGCTCTGGAGCGCCATGCCGGACGGCGCCCTCAAGCGGCAGCTGCTCAGCGAGATCGCCACGCTGGTGCAGCTCGATGCGCCGGCGCTCTCGGAACTCTGGGCCGCCACCCCCGGCCCGCGCAAGGCCGCGGCGCCGCCCGCGCCGCGCTACAGCGAACCGGGGGGCGACGACGGCGGCTATCCGGACATGCCGCCCCCCATGGAATACGAGGCGCCTCGCTACGAAAACGATAGCAAACCGCGGGGCAAGTTCGTCAAAGGCAAGCGCTGGGGCGGCAAGTACGAGGCGCCGATCGAGCCATTGCGTGGACGGGGCAAGCCCCCGAGCCGGCCCGATGTGGCGGTGCGGCTGCTGCTGTCGAACATGGCGCAGTGGGATGCGCTCTCGCACGAACTCCACCTCTTGCTGTGCGAGCTGCCCGGCCCGCACGGCGCGCTCTTCACCTGGCTCGACAGCCAGTTGCACGAGCACGGCGTGCAGCCATGGGCTGCGCTGCGCGAAGGCATGCGGGGGCTGGATTTCGAGGCACTGGCCGAGCGGCTCATGAACGTCGCCGACAACGCCCCGGTGGCGGAGGGCGAAGAGGAGCAGCACCTTGCCGATGCCGCCATGGAGCTCTCCAGCGTGCTCGATTTCATGCTGGACGACCGCCTCAAGGCCCAGCAGAGCGAGGCCATCGCCTCGGTCGGAAAAGACCCGAAGGCCCTGGAGCGCTACAAGGCGCTCGAGGCGCGGCGGTTGGAATTGCGCAACCGCCTGAGCCCGCGCGGTTCAGAAACTGCTTGAAATTTACGCAATGCGCTATAATGTAAGGCTTCGCAACTGGCGAAATTAGGCAAGAGCGACAGCAGCACCTCCGGGCCGACCCCTAGCGCAACGCACTCCAACGGTAAATTCCGGCGGAAAGGGTCAATAACCGCAAGGACTGCACACCAAATGTTCGCCCGACATCTTGCCTGCTGAGGAACTCGTTCCTCTTTCCCAATTGTTTTATGTCCGTGCCTGTGCGCGGGCTGTGGTGGCGCTGCCCGAATGGCAGTGCGCCTGTGATTTCCGCTTGTTCATTCTTGTCGTAACGAGGTCGTATGCCCAGTTCAAAGAAGCCTGCTATTTCACTCGCCAAAAGCGTCGCCAAAAAGCCTGTCGCAGAAAAACCGTTGAAAGCCGGCGCGATGCCGGCAACTAAGACGGGTGCCGCCGCGTCCAAATCGGCAGCCGCAACGAAAGTGAAAACCGTGCCCACGAAATCGACCTCCCTCGACGATCCCAAGAAAGCCGCCGCCAAGACGGTTGCCGCCGCCCCCGCTGCCAAGAAAGTCGGCCGCCCGCCCAAGGCTGCCGGTGCCGCCGCACCTGCCACCGGCGCCAAGCGCGGCCGCAAGCCCAAGGCCGGCAATGAAGCCGCCGAGAGCGACATCGACCTGTCGGACATCGAGGACGACCTGGCCGGCGAAGAGCCGGCGGCTGCGACGACCACCGAAGAGAAGGTCAAGCCCCTGCGCATGAAGATCAGCAAGGCGAAGGAACGCGCCTTGATGAAGGAGTTCGGCCTCGACGAGACCGTGCTCTCCGAAGAAGACCTGGCCAAGCGCCGCTCGCGCCTGAAGACCCTGATCACGCTCGGCAAGACCCGCGGCTACCTCACGCACGGCGAAATCTCCGACCACCTGCCCGACAAGCTGGTCGACGCCGAGACCATGGAAGTCGTGGTCACCATGCTCAACGACATGGGCGTGGCGGTGTACGAGCAAACGCCCGATGCCGAAACCCTGCTGCTGAACAACACTGCCCCCACCGCCACCACGGTGGAAGAAGCCGAGGAAGAAGCCGAAGCCGCGCTCTCCACGGTGGACAGCGAATTCGGCCGCACCACCGACCCGGTCCGCATGTACATGCGCGAAATGGGCACGGTCGAGCTGCTGACCCGCGAAGGCGAGATCGAAATCGCCAAGCGCATCGAAGGCGGCCTGATGGCCATGATGGAAGCCATTTCGGCCTCCCCCGCCACCATCGCCGCGATCCTCGAAATGGCCGCAACGATTCGTGAAGGCAAGGTCGTCATCTCGACCATCGTCGACGGCTTCTCGAACCCCAACGAGGCCGACGACTACGTGGCCGAAGAAGACTTCGACGAATTCGACGAAGAAGACGACGACGACGGCAAGGGCGGCTCCAAGGCGCTCACCAAGAAGCTCGAGGAACTCAAGCGTGAAGCGCTCGATCGCTTCGACCGCATCGCCTCCATGTTCGAGAAAATCCACAAGATCTACGAGAAGGAAGGCTACGGCACGCCGGCGTACGCCAAGGCCCAGCAGGCCGTGTCCGATGAGCTGATGACCATCCGCTTCACGGCCAAGACCATCGAGAAGCTGTGCGACTTGGTGCGCACGCAGGTCGACGACGTGCGCAAGAAGGAACGCGAGCTGCGTCGCATCATCGTGGACAAGTGCGGCTTCCCGCAGGACGAGTTCATTCGCGACTTCAGCGGCTACGACAAGAACGGCAACCGCATCGCCTCGAACCTGCTGAACCTCAAGTGGGTCGAGAAGCAGGCCGCTGCCGGCAAGCCCTGGAGCGCCGTGCTCGCGCGCAACATTCCGCCGGTGCAGGAACTGCAGCAACGCCTCACCGACATCCAGTCGCGCGTGGTGGTGCCGCTGACCCAGCTCAAGGACATCAACAAGCGCATGAACGAAGGCGAATCGTCTTCGCGCGACGCCAAGAAGGAAATGATCGAGGCCAACCTGCGCCTCGTGATTTCCATCGCCAAGAAGTACACCAACCGCGGCCTGCAGTTCCTCGATTTGATCCAGGAAGGCAACATCGGCCTGATGAAGGCGGTGGACAAGTTCGAATACCGTCGCGGCTACAAGTTCTCGACCTACGCCACGTGGTGGATCCGCCAGGCCATCACCCGCTCGATCGCCGACCAGGCGCGCACCATCCGCATCCCGGTGCACATGATCGAGACGATCAACAAGATGAACCGCATCTCGCGCCAGCATCTGCAGGAGTTCGGCTTCGAGCCCGACGCCGGCATCCTGGCCGCGAAGATGGAGATCCCGGAAGACAAGATCCGCAAGATCATGAAGATTGCGAAGGAGCCGATCTCGATGGAAACCCCCATCGGCGACGACGACGATTCGCACCTGGGCGACTTCATCGAGGACAGCAGCAACACGGCGCCCATCGAAGCCGCGATGCAGGCGGGCCTGCGCGACGTGGTCAAGGACATCCTCGACTCGCTCACGCCGCGCGAAGCCAAGGTGCTGCGCATGCGCTTCGGCATCGAGATGAGCACGGACCACACACTGGAAGAAGTCGGCAAGCAGTTCGACGTGACCCGCGAGCGCATCCGCCAGATCGAAGCGAAGGCGCTGCGCAAGCTCAAGCACCCGAGCCGTTCCGACAAGCTGCGCAGCTTTATTGATACGCTCTAAGCCGGTCTCCCGGTATTTCCCCGACGAGGAGGCGCCCGCAAGGGCGCTTTCTTTTTTGGCCTTCACGACAAGAAGAATGGAGCAAACCTCATGAATCCCGATGCAGACAAGCTCTGGCAGGCCCCGCGCTGGGCGCTGGCCGTGCTGCTCGCCGTGCTGGGCATGCTCGGGCCCTTTTCCATCGACACCTACATTCCGGCCTTCTCGGGCATCGCGCGTTCCATCGGCGCCACGCCGGCCGAAATGCAGCAGACGCTTTCGGCCTACCTGTTCGGCTTCGCGTTCATGAACCTGTTCCACGGCGCGCTGTCGGACAGCTTCGGCCGCCGGCCCGTGGTGCTGTGGGGACTCGCGGTGTTCACCATCGCCTCGCTGGGCTGCGCGCTGTCGCAGAACATCACGCAGCTCGTGCTGTTCCGCGGGCTGCAGGGCCTCTCGACCGGTGCGGGCATCGTGGTCTCGCGCGCGGTGATCCGCGACATGTTCCCGCCGGCCGAGGCGCAGCGGGTGATGAGCCAGGTCACGATCTACTTCGGGGTGGCCCCGGCCATCGCGCCGATCATCGGCGGCTTCCTGTTCGTGCATGCGGGCTGGCATGCGGTGTTCTGGTTCCTCGTGGCCGTGGGCGTGGTGCTGTTCGTCGCCAACTACAAGCTGCTGCCCGAGACGCTGCATGCCTCGCACCGCCAGTCCTTCCACGTGCGGCACCTGATGCGCGGCTACTGGGACCTGTGCTCCGACCCTCGCTTCCTGCTGCTTGCGCTTGCGAGCGGCGTGCCCTTCAACGGCATGTTCCTCTACGTGCTGGCCGCACCCGCCTTCCTCGGCGACCACCTGGCCCTGCAGCCCCAGCAGTTCTTCTGGTTCTTCCTGCTGACCATCGGCGGCATCATGCTCGGCGCGCGCGCCAGCGGCCGCATGGCCGGCAAGGTGACGCCCAAGCGGCAGATCCGCGACGGCTTCCTGATCATGCTGGTCACCTCGGTGGTCAACGTGGCGGCCAACTTCTTCTTCGATGCGCACGTGGCGTGGGCGCTGTGGCCGCTCGCGGTGTTCGCCTTCGGCTGGGCGCTGATGGTGCCCGTGGTCACGCTGCTGGTGCTCGACCTGCATCCCGAGCGCCGCGGCATGGCCTCGTCGCTGCAGGCCGTGATCGGCTCGACCGCCAACGGCCTGGTGGCCGGTGCGATCGCACCGCTGGTGATGCATTCCACGCTGGCGCTCGCGGTCACCTCCACGCTGATGCTCGCCATCGGCCTGGTCGCCTGGGTCTGGCTGCACGGCCGCTGGCCCGACATCGGCCGCAGGGTCGCCAACGAAGGCTGAGGGGAGCGGCTCGATGCAACGCTCAACGCTCCTGGCCTACGCCCGCGCCTGGCTGCCGGGCCGCACCACCGTCGATGCACGCGAGCGCCTGCGCGCCGTGGGCGGCGCGGCCATCGGGCTGCTGATCACCGCCCTGTTGTGCCGCTGGCTGGCCGGCCCGCTGGAGAGCGCCGTCTGGCTGATCGCGCCGCTGGGCGCCACGGCCGTGCTGGTGTTCGCCGTGCCCTCGAGCCCGCTTGCCCAGCCCTGGTCGGTCGTCGGCGGCAACACGCTGTCGGCACTGGTCGGCATCGCCTGCGCGAACTGGATCCCCGACACCGCCCTGGCGGCCGCCGTCGCGGTGGCCGCCGCCATCGGCCTCATGTTCACGGCGCGCTGCCTGCATCCGCCCGGCGGCGCGGCGGCGCTGCTGGCCGTGCTCACCCACACCACGCATTTCTCGTCGGCCCTGTTCCCCGCCCTCACGAACTCGGTGCTGCTGGTGCTGGCCGGCGTCGCCTACAACTCGCTCACGGGCCGCCGCTATCCGCATGTGCAGGTGGCGCGCCCGCCCTCGCCCGACGACCGCTTCAGCCAGGCCGACATCGATGCGGTGCTGGCCCGCTACAACCAGGTGCTCGACATCAGCCGCGACGATCTCGAGTCGCTGATCCAGCAGACCGAACTCGAGTCGTACAAGCGGCGCCTCGGCACGCTGCATTGCGCCGACATCATGTCGCGCGAGCCGGTATCGGTGGAATTCGGCACGCCGCTGCAGGAGGCCTGGGCGCTGATGCACGAACACCGCATCAAGGCGCTGCCGGTCACGGACCGCACGCGCCGCGTGGTCGGCATCGTCACGCAGGCCGACTTCTTCCGCCAGCTCGACCTGCAGCATCACGAAGGCATTGCCGGCCGGCTGCGCGACCTGATTCGCGCCACCCGCACCGTGGTGTCGAACAAGCCCGAGGTAGTCGGCCAGATCATGACGCGCCAGGTGCGCGTGGCCAGCGCCGAGCGCCCGGTCGTCGACCTGGTGCCGCTCTTCTCCGAAGGCGGCCACCACCATATCCCCATCATCGACAGTGAGAAGCGCCTCACCGGCATGATCACCCAGTCGGATTTCGTGCGCGCCCTCTACCGTGCCGTACGGCCGGAGAACTGAAACCCCTTTTTCCAAGGAGCGCGCATGGCATGGATCATGTTGTTCGTGGCGGGTCTGCTCGAAATGGGCTGGGCCATCGGCCTCAAGTACACCGAAGGATTTACCAGGTTCTGGCCCTCGGTCGGCACGGTCATCTCGATGGTGCTCAGCGTGGTGCTGCTGGGCTGGGCGATGCGCTCGCTGCCCGTGGGCACGGCCTACGCGGTGTGGACCGGCATCGGCGCCGTCGGCACGGTGGTGCTCGGCATCGTGCTGTTTCAGGAACCCGCCAACGCGGCACGACTGGCCTGCGTCGGCCTGGTCGTCGCGGGCATCCTCGGGCTCAAGCTCACGAGCGCGGCCTGAGCCCGGCGTGCATCACTCCACCACCACGTTCGCCTTCTTCACCAGTGCGGCGTAGCGCGCGGCCTCGCTGCGGAAGTAGCTCGCGGCCTGTTCCGGCGACGTGGGCTTGACGATGTTGCCCTGCTTGTCCATCGCCTCGCGCACCTCGGCGCTCGAGAAGGCCGCGACCACGGCATCGTGCACGCGCTGGATGTCGGCGGCCTGCATCTTCGGCGGCCCGATCACAGCAAACCAGCCTTCGACGCTGTAGTTCGGCAGCCCCTGCTCCGCAATGGTCGGAATGTCGGGCGCGGCCTGCGAGCGTGCCGGCCCGCAAATGCCGATGGCGCGCAACGCGCCGCTCTTGATGTGCTGCTGCACCGCGGGCAGCGCGACCACGCCGATCTCGACCTGGCCCGCCATCATGTCGGTCACCATCGGCCCCGTGCCCTTGTAGGGAATGTGCCGCGCCTTCACGCCGGCCTCGTCCATGAACATCTCACCGGCCAGGTGGATGATGGTGCCGTTGCCCGACGATGCGTAGTTGTAGCCCTCGGGCTTGGCGCGCAGCAGCGCCACCAGTTCCTTCACGTTCTTCGCAGGCAGCTTCGGGTTCACCAGCAACACCAGCGGCGTCGCGCCCACCACGCTGATCGGTGTGATGTCGTTGATCGCATCGAAGGGCATCTTCTTGAACACGCTCGGGTTGATGACGTGGTTGTTCGACACCATGCCGAGCGTGAGCCCGTCGGGCGCGGCCTTGACGATGGCGGCCGTGCCGGTGATGCCGCCCGCGCCCGGCATGTTCTCGATCACCACGGGCTGGCCGAAGGCCTTGCCGAGCGCAACCGAGGCGGCGCGCACGATGTTGTCGACGCCCGAGCCGGCGCTGATCGGCAGGATGAAGCGGATGGGTTTGTCGGAGCCCTGCGCCAGCGCGGGGCAGGCGGCCAGTGCGGCGGCGCTGGCGCCGAAGCCCAGCACCGTGCGGCGAGTGATCGGAAGAAGGTTCGTGGTCATGGGTCTTGTCTCTCTTTATGGTTTTGAAGATTCGTTGGCCTCAGCTCACGGCCGCGTCGGCATGCATCGCATCCACCTGTGCGTCGGCATAACCCAGTTCGGCCAGCAGTTCGCGCGTGTGCTCGCCGAGCGTGGGCGGATGCAGGCGCACGCCCAGGCGCTCGCCGTCGAGCGTGATCGGGAACAGGGTCGTCTGCGCCATCTGCCCGGCGCGCTCGCCGTCGGGCAGGCGGATGTCGGCAAGGCCGCCCGTGGCCTTCAGGTGCGGGTCGTCGTAGAGGTCTTCCGGCCGCGTGATGGGCGCAAACGGCAGGCCGCGCGCCTCGAAGATCGCCGACAGCTCGGCGGCCGAGCGGTCGGCGAGCCGCTGCCGCAAGTCCRCCAGCAACGTGGGCCGCATGCGGACCCTGTCGTTGTTGGTGCGCAGCGCGGCGTCGGCCTTCAGGTCGTCGAAGCCCAGCGCGTCGCAGAAGACGACCCACTGGGCGTCGCTCACCGCAGCCAGGAAGATCTGCTCATCGTCCTTCACGGTGAAGACGTCGTAGAGCGCCCAGGCCGAAATGCGCTCGGGCATCGGCGCCGCGGCCTGGCCCGTGATCGCGTACTGCAGCATGTGCTGGCCGACCAGGAACACGTTGTTCTCGAACAGTGCGGACTGCACCTCCTGCCCCTTGCCCGTTTCGGCGCGCTGCATCAGCGCGGCGATCGCGCCGATGGCCCCGAACATGCCGCCCATGATGTCGTTCACGCTGCTGCCGGCGCGCAGCGGATCGCCCGGGCGGCCCGTCATGTAGGCCAGCCCGCCCATCATCTGCACCACCTCGTCGAGCGCGGTGCGATGCTCGTACGGGCCGGGCAGGAAGCCCGTGTGGTTCACGTAGACCAGGCGCGGATTGAGCTTGCCGAGCGCGGCGTAGCCGAGGCCGTACTTGTCCATCGTGCCGGGCCTGAAGTTCTGCGCCACCACGTCGGCGGTGGCGCACAGGCGCAATGCGGCCTCCAGCCCTTGGCGGTGGCGCAGGTCGAGCGCGATGCTCTTCTTGTTGCGGTTGAACATCGGGAAGAAGCCCGCGCCCGCGCCCAGCAGGTGCCGGGTGCGGTCGCCGTCGATCGGCTCGACCTTGATGACCTCCGCGCCCAGGTCGGCCAGCACCATGCCGCAGGTCGGGCCCATGACCATGTGCGTGAACTCGACCACGCGGATGCCCGCGAGCGGCAGGCGCTTTTCTTCAGCCGCCGTCGTGCTCATGCGGCCACCCCGGCCGTCGGCACGAAGGTCTTCGGGAAGCCCGCGCGCCACACCGTGCCCTGCAGCGTCTCGCCGTCGAGCCAACCTGCCACGCGCTGGCGCAGGTCGAGCAGCTTCGGCAGGTCGACGCCAGTCGCAACGCCCATGCTCTCGAGCATGAAGACCAGGTCTTCGGTGTCGACATTGCCGCTGGCACCGGGCGCGTGCGGGCAGCCGCCGATGCCGGCCAGGCAGGCGTCGAAGCGCGTGATGCCGACCTCCAGCGCCGCATAGACATTCGCGAGCCCGAGGCCGCGCGTGTCGTGGAAATGGCCGCACCAGAGGCGGTCGCCCGCGATGCGCAGCGCCCGCTCAAACAGGCTTCGAACCATCGCGGGATCGGCGTAGCCCACGGTGTCCGCCAGGCTCACGCGGTCGGCGCCCGCGTCGAGCAGCGCCTGCATCAGGCGCAGCACCTCGTCGGGCGCCACATGGCCCTGGAGCGTGCAACCGAAGGCGGTGCCCACGCCGCCGTCGATCAAGGTCTTCGAGCCCGCCGCGTCGCGCGCGGCGCGGATGCGGGCGACCTCGGCCACCACCTCGTCGGGCGTCTTGCGCAGGTTGGCGAGGCTGTGCGCATGGCTGGCCGAAAGCGGCACCATCATCAGGTCGGCCTCGCCTGCAATGGCCAGTTCCGCGCCCCGCAGGTTGGGCACCAGCACCGAAGCGAAAAGCCCCGGCAGCGTCTTCGCATGCGCCAGCAGCTCGGCCGTGTCGGCCAGTTGGGGCAGCAGGCGTGCCGGCACGAAGGAGCCGACCTCGATCTCGCGTTGCCCGGCCGCGTGCGCGCCGCGGATCCATTCGAGCTTGTGTGCGGTGGGCAGGGTTCTCGCGATGCTCTGGAGGCCGTCGCGCAGCCCCACTTCGCGGACAACCGCGCGTGGCGGCAGGAAGGCGTGAATCAAGACTTGTCTCCGTCGTGAGGTACGGCGTGGATATTAGAAGTTCCGATTCGATCCAGAAGGTATATTTTGGAAGCCATTTGCTTCCAATACGGAATACCATGAGAGACCTCGACCTGACCACGCTGCGGCTTTTCGTCTCCGTCTGCGAAACCCGCAGCATCGCGCGGGCCGGGGAGCAGGCCAGCATCGTCGGCTCGGCCATCAGCAAGCGCCTGGCCCAGCTCGAAGACACCGTCGGCACACCGCTGCTGCTGCGCAAGCGCCGCGGCGTGGTGCCCACGCCGGCCGGCGAGACGCTGCTGGAGCACGCCCGCGCCATGCTCGGCAGCGCCCACCGCATCGAGCGCGACATGGCCGCCTACGCCGGCGGCGCCCGCGGGCATGTGCGCATCCTGGCCTCCGCCTCCGTCATGGCCGAATCGCTGGCCGAGGACGTGGCGGATTTCCTGCAGAACCCCGCGCACCGCAACATCCGGGTCGACATGGAAGAGCGCGTCAGCCCCGAGATCGTGCGCGGCATCCGCGAGGGCAGCGCCTCCATCGGCCTGTGCTGGGACGCCGCCGACCTCGACGGCCTGGAGCGGCGCGACTACCGATCCGACCATCTCGCGATCGTCGCGCACCCCACACACCCCGTGGCACGCCACACCCAGGTGCGCTTCGAAGAGGTGCTCGACCACGAATTCGTCGGCATGCCCGCGCTGAGCGCGGTGCAGCTGATGTTGGCGCGCGAGGCGGCCGTCGCCGGCAAGCCGCTGGTGTACCGCGTGCTGGTGTCCAACTTCGACGCCGCCCTGCGCGTGGTGCGGGCCGGGCTCGCGATCAGCGTGGTGCCCGTGGAAGTGGCGCGGCCCTTTGCGGAAGCCTTCGGCCTTCACCTGATGCCGCTGACCGACACCTGGGCTCACCGGCGTTTCGCGATCTGCTTCCGGGACGAGGCAGCGCTGTCGCCTTCTGCGCAGCTGCTGGTCGCACACCTCCAACGGCGCGCCACGGACGCGCCAAAAGCCGCTTGATTCGACCGGAAATGGAAACTATCCATTGCGGTGACGGTGGTTTTTGTTTCGATTCGCGCAACCTAACATTCGACCTGTCCACGCTGTCATGCGCCCATCCACCGACCGAAAGACCACCGACATGTTCCGCCGAGCCCTGATTTCCGCTGCCGCCCTTTCCGCCACACTGGCCCTCGCGCCGCTGGCCGCCCATGCCGCCGAGCCGCTCAAGCTCGATGTTTACAACCCCGGCACGAAGTCGATGTTCCCGGTGTCGTCCGGGCTCATCACCGGCCAGACCGACGCCGTGCTGATCGACGCGCAGTTCCAGCGCAACGACGCCGAGGCGCTGGTGCAGAAGATCAAGGCCAGCGGCAAGAAGCTGACCACGGTCTACATCAGCCACAGCGACCCCGACTACTACTTCGGCCTCGACGTGATCCAGGCCGCCTTCCCCGACGCGAAGATCGTCGCCACGCCGCAAACGGTGGCCGCAATCCAGGCCTCGAAAGACGGCAAGCTCGCCCATTGGGGTCCGATCCTGAAGGACAACGCCCCCAAGGCGGTGGTCGTGCCCCAGCCGCTCGCCGGCGACAGCCTCGAGCTCGAAGGCCGCAAGATCCAGATCGTCGGCCTCGACAGCCCCACGCCCGAACGCAGCTTTGCGTGGATTCCCTCGATCAAGACCGTGGTCGGCGGCATCCCGGTCTCGGCCAACATCCATGTGTGGGTGGCCGACACGCAAACGCCCGCCTCTCGCCGCGACTGGATCAAGACGCTCGGCCGCATCGAGGCCCTGCACCCCAAGACCGTGGTGCCCGGCCACTACCTGCCGAATGCGGATGGCAGCATGCCCTATACGCTCGCTTCGGTGAAGTTCACGCGCGGCTACCTGCAGGCCTTCGAGACCGAAGCGAAGAAAGCCAAGGACTCGGCCGCACTCATCACCGCGATGAAGAAGCGCTACCCGAAGCTGGAAGACACCTCGTCGCTCGAACTGAGCGCCAAGGTCATCAAGGGAGAAATGAAATGGCCGCAGTGAACAACGACGGCAGCACCGCCACGCTGCACTACATCTTCGATCCGATGTGCGGCTGGTGCTACGCGGTCGCGCCGTTGGTCGAAGCGGCACGCGGTGTGCCGGGCCTCAAGGTCGAATTCCACGGCGGCGGCATGATGACCGGGGCCAACCGGCGCCCGATCACCCCGCAATGGCGGGAGTACGTCAGGCCGCACGACCTGCGCATTGCCGAACTCACCGGCCAGCCTTTTGGCGAACGCTACCTCGAAGGACTGCTGCGCGACAGCGGCGCGACGATGGACTCCGAACCGCCAACCACGGCGATCCTCGCAGCCGAAGCGCTGCGGGCAGGCGGCGGGCTGGACATGGCGCACCGCGTGCAGCAGGCGCACTATGTCGAAGGCCGACGCATTGCCGATGCGGATGTGCTCACCGCGCTGGCGATCGACCTCGGCTTCGATGCCGAGGCTTTCAAGTCGGCCTTCGTTCGGCTGTCCGGCGAAGCGACCTCGCAGCACATCGCCGCGAGCCGCCAACTGCTGCAACGCGCGGGCGGCCAGGGCTTCCCGACCTTCGTCCTGACGCCCGCCGATGGCCCTGCAAGCCGCATCGACATCGGCCCCTGGCTGGGCCGAGCGGACGAATGGAAGGCCCGGCTCGGCGCGTTGGCCGCAGCGCCGCAGCCCGCTGCAGCGACAGGCGCCGATGCAGCGCCCGCGGGGTGCGGCCCCGACGGCTGCGCGATCTAGGCTTGCACTACCTGCTGCACTGGAAGCTGGCCGCCTGTGACGCATCGCCGCCCGCGTAGCGCGGCCACAGCGGCCACTCGCACAACGGGCGCCCGCGGGTGACCTTGAATGGCGGCTGCACCTCCTGCTCCACCAGCTGAAGGCCGGCCGGTGCGCGGCCGCGCTCGACCCAGTCGGCCAAGGCGCCCAGCATGTCGACATTGGCCGGTGCACCGCTGCCCACATGGTCGACACCGGGCGCGGTGTAGAGGCGCATGAAGCGGTCCACGTTGTCGCGGCCCATGCGTGCGACCACCGACTCGTAGTAACGGATGCCCGCGAACGGGCTCTGCGCGTAGTCGGCCATGTGCTCCAGCATCAGCAGCTTGCCGCCGCGTGCGTTGAAGGCGCTCAGGTCGGGGTTGGTCGAATCCATCAGCTGCGACACGGTGGCGATGCGCGCCGCGAAGTCCTCCGCGCGGTAGTTGCGCACGTCAATGGATGGATTGCGTGCATAGAAGTACTGCAACGCACCGCTGCCATAGAACCACGCGATGCCGTTGCTCGGCTGCGGCGGCACGGTCGGCGCGGCGGTGCCCGTCCACCAGGCGTTCCAGCCGCCCGTCGACGCAAAGGCCGGCGTCGCCTCGCCGCCGATGCCCCAGCCCGGGTACTCGGTGACGCCGTTGGCCAGCGGCACCGGTGAGCGCCACGGCGAGCGCAGCGTGCGCACCGCCTGCACCTGTGCATCGTTGAGGCAGTTGTCGCCGCTCGTGCCCGCCGCGCAGCGCAGGCTGGCCGGATCGAAGCGCTGCAGGCAGGCCACCGGGTTCGACACGATGCGATCGGCCACGCCGTCCGCCGCGTCGCACGACGCGAGCACCGCGTTGTGTACCAGTTGCACCTGCGCGGGCCGCAGCCAGCCTTCGCCGAAGGTCGCGATGCCGTTGCGCGTGCCCGCGTGCTGCAGACCCGTCCAGTTGATGACGGGCACGCGGCTGAAGATGCCGTCGAAGTCCTGCGGATAGCGCTGCGCCATCGTGAGCGCCTCGCGCCCACCCTCCGAGCTGCCCATGAAGTAGAGCTTCTGCGGCGCCTGGCCGTAGGCGCGCTGCATCAGCGCCACCGCCACGTCGCGCACCTTCTTGTACGAGGCATGGGCGAAATTCGTCAGCGCCTCGTCGTTGAGCGCAAAGGCCTGCGGCGGCTGGCCCGCCACGTTCTGGTGGCCGGAATCGGTGCCATAGGTCACGTAGCCTTGCGCCAGCGGCGTCGGCAACTCGAAGCGAGCCGCCGGCACGAGCGCGAGGCCGGTGATCAGCGTGCCGTTGAAACCGCCGCCGCCGTACTGCACGCTGCGCCCGTTCCATGCGAGCGGCAGGTTGACCTGGAACAGGATCGGGGGCGCACTGGCGTCGAGCGGCGCGATGCGGCCGAGCACCTTGCAATGCGCGGGCGTCGCCGGCGTGATGCGCGACGCGGGGCTGGGGCCGCGCTCGGCCACGGCGAGCGCGACGGCAGGCGCGAGGGTCGCGGAGTCGATGGTCGCCGCCCCGCTCGGCAGGCCGATCGCAGCGGGTGCGACCGGCGCGACGAGGGCCGCGCAGGCCGCCGCCGGATCGGGGCCGAGGCCGAGGCTCTTCGGGCCGGTGGTGCCGCAAGCGGCGAGCAGTGCGGCGGAGGCCAGCATGGCGCTCCCGCAAAACAAAGTCTTCGGGAACGCCATTTTTTGTCTCCTTGTGGTTTTGTCGTCAGGGGCCGATTGCTACACCGGGCGCTGCCCACATCGTGACGCATGAGAACGCAGCGGACTCAGACCAGGGCTCCCGCGGAACCGGCTCTGCCGGGCCGCCGGGTGCGCCCCCCAGTGGGGGGAGGCGCCGAAGGCGCTTCGGGGGGCGTTCATCAGCGTGCCACGCCCAGCAGCCGTTCGAGCACCTGCGGCTGGCTGCGCAATGCCGCTGCGCTGTCGACGTGGACGATGGTGCCGTGGTCGAGCACCACCGCGTGGTCGGAGATCGCAAGGATCGCCTGCGGGTGCTGCTCCACGATGATCGCGGCCAGACCTTCGTCCTGCGTGATGCGGCGGATGGCGCGCAGCAGTTCTTCCACGATGATCGGCGCGAGGCCTTCGAGCGGCTCGTCGAGCAGCAGCAGCTTCGGGTTGAGCACCAATGCGCGACCCACGGCCAGCATCTGCTGTTCGCCGCCCGAGAGCTGCGTGCCGAGATTGGTCTTGCGTTCGGCCAGGCGCGGGAACATCTCGTAGACGCGCTGCGGATTCCACTTGCCCGGGCGCTCCACCGCGGTGAGGTTCTCGTGCACCGTGAGCGACTTGAAGATGTTGCGCTCCTGCGGCACCCAGCCGATGCCCGCCGCCGCGCGCTGGTGCGGCGCGAGCTTGTGCAAGGCCAGGCCACCGAGCGCAATGGTTCCGCCGTGCTGGCGCGTCGCGCCCGCCAGCGTGTTGATCAGCGTGGTCTTGCCTGTTCCGTTGCGACCCAGCAGCGCCAGCGTCTGCCCTTCGCCGAGCGCAAACGCCACGTCGTGCAGCACCACGGCCTCGCCGTAGCCGGCGCTCAGGTT
This sequence comes from Variovorax sp. P4_B10, assembly GCF_056402375.1. Classification (NCBI taxonomy): domain Bacteria; kingdom Pseudomonadati; phylum Pseudomonadota; class Betaproteobacteria; order Burkholderiales; family Comamonadaceae; genus Variovorax; species Variovorax sp. P4_B10. The sequence goes on from NZ_JBFUHN010000029.1 coordinate 27,325, forward strand.
CTCGATGCGCAGCAGTTCAGACATGGGCGTTCTCCCCGTGACCCAGATAGACCTCTTTGACCTTCGGATCGTTGGCGATGGTTTCGGGGTCGCCTTCGGTCAGCAGCGTGCCGTTGACCAGCACCGTCATGCGATCGGCGAAGCTGAACACCAGGTCCATGTCGTGCTCGATCAGCAGCACCGACACGTCGGCCGGCAATGCGGCCACGGTCTGCAGCAGTTCCTCGCGCTCGCCGGCGGGCACGCCCGCCACGGGTTCGTCGAGCAGCAGCACGCGCGGCTCGCAGGCCAGCGCAATCGCAATCTCCAGCAGGCGGCGCTTGCCGTAGGCCATGAACTTCGTCTGCTGCTTCGCCACATCCGCGAGGTGGAACTGCTCCAGCAGTTGCCCCGCCCGTTCCGCGATGCCCTTGGTGCCGCCGAGCGGCCGCCACCACTGCGCAGCGATGCCCCTCTGCTGCGACACCACGAGCGCCAGCGTTTCGAGCGGCGTCATCGAGTCGAACAATTGGTTGATCTGGAAAGTGCGCACCAGGCCCCGCGCCACGCGCTTGTGCGGCGCGAGGTTCGTGATGTCTTCGCCGAGCAGCGAGATGCGGCCTTCGGTCGGCGTCAGCACGCCCGTCAGCAGGTTGATCAGCGTGGTCTTGCCGGCCCCGTTGGGGCCAATCAGCGCATGGCGCGCGCCGCGCTTCAGTTCCATCGTGACGTTGTTGGTGGCGGTGATGCCGCCGAAGCGCATCACCAGCCCTTGGGTCGAAAGCACGGTGTCGGTCATGCCGCACCACCCTTCTTCTTGCCCGCGCCGAACCATGTCCAGGGCTTCAGCAAACGATCGCGCCCCACGAGCACCAGCAGCACGAGGATGAGCCCGATCCAGAACATCCAGTACTGCGGCGTCACGGCCGAGAGCCAGTTCTGCAGCAGCTTGAAGACGATGGCGCCCGCCACGCCGCCGTAGAGCCAGCCCACGCCGCCGATCACCAGCATCAGCAGCACGTCGGCCGAGCGGTCGAAGGCCAGCACGTCGAGCGAGGCGAAGCCGGTGGTCTGCGCCAGCAGCGCACCCGCGGCACCGGCGATGCCGGCCGCCACGGTGTAGATGACCGCGAGCCGCGAGACCACCGGAATGCCGATGGCCATCGCGCGCAGCCGGTTGTCGCGGATTGCCTTGAGCGTGGCGCCGAACGGCGAATGCACCAGCCGGCGCATCACGAGGAACAGCACCAGCATCACGGCCAGCGAATACCAGGCGGCCGTGCGGCCGTACAGGTCGAACTCGAACAGGCCGAGTACCGGGCCCATCACCACGCCCTGCAGGCCGTCGGCGCCGCCGGTGAGCCAGTCGAGCTTGTTGGCGAGTTCGAGCAGCAGCAGCGCCGTGCCGAGCGTGACCATCAGCCGCGTGAGGTCGGTGCCGCGCAGGATCGTCACGCTGGCGATCAGCCCCAGCACCGCCGACAGCACGGTCGCCACCGCCAGCCCCACCATCGGGTCCGGCATCACGAGCTTGGCGAACAGTGCCGCCGCATACGCGCCGAAGCCGAAGAACGCCGCATGGCCCAGCGAGACGATGCCGGTGTAGCCGAGGATCAGGTCGAGTGACATCGCGAACAGCGCGACGATGGCGATCTCGTTGACCAGCAGCGAGTGCGAAGGCACCACCAGCGGCAATGCGAAGGCCGCCGCCCAGATCACGAACTCCCAGGGCCGCCAGCGCGCCGTGCGCAGCAGGGCCGATTCATAGGTCGCCGGGGAAGAAGGCGCGCTCATTCAACGACCCCCTTTGCGCGTGAAGAGCCCTTGGGGGCGCCACATCAAGATCAGGATCATCAGCAGGTAGACGGTGAACGCCCCCATCTTCGGAATGAAGTACTTGCCCGCCACGTCGGCAATGCCGAGCAGCAGCGCGGCCGCGAGCGGCCCGGTGATCGACGAGGTGCCGCCGACCGACACCACGATCAGGAAATAGATCATGTACTTGAGCGGAAAGGTCGGATCGAGCCCGAGGATCTCAGCACCCAGCGCACCGCCCAGCCCCGCGAGCCCCGAGCCCACCGCGAAGGTCAGCAGGAACACCACGTTGACGTTGATGCCCAGCCCCGCCGCCACGCGCGGGTCGTCGACCGCGGCGCGCAGCCGGCTGCCGAAGCGCGTCTTCGAGAGGATGAGCTGCAGCACCACCGTGAGCACCGCGCACACCGCGATGATGAAGATGCGGTAGTGGCCCATGCCCAGCAGCAGCGCACCGTCGCCGAACTCGCTGCGGCCGCGCAGCCACTCGGGCAGTTGCACGTTCTGCTGCGACGAGCCGACGAAGTAGTCGATGGCCGCCACCGCCATGAAGGCGAGGCCGATGGAAAAAAGCACCTGGTCGAGGTGCGGCTTGCCGTACATCGGCCGGTAGAGCGTGCGCTCGAGCAGCGCCCCGGCCAGTGCGACGACGATGAACGCGAGCGGCAGGCAGGCCAGGAACGGCAGGCCGAGCTTCTGCATCGCGAACACCGTGAGGTAGCCGCCCGCCATGGCGAAGGCGCCGTGGGCCAGGTTGATGAAGTTCATCAGGCCGAGCGTCACGGCCAGGCCGACGGCCAACACGAAGAGCAGCATGCCGTAGGCGATGCCGTCGAAAAGAATGGTCAACATATCTGTTTTTCGGGGTGCTGATGTTCGGGGCGCTGTGTTCGGGGTGCGTGCACAGGCCACCGGGTACTCCCCTCCGCGAATGTCCCCCGCTTCGCTCCTCCTTTATTTCGCTGCGGGGAGYACCCGGTGCCCTGTGCACGAGAGGCGCGGCTGTCGTGCTGGCCGATCAACCGCTGCGCTGAGCGATCACGCCGATGGTGTGCTCTGCGCAGCGAAATAAAGGAGGAGGCATGCGGCCCTAGGCCGCGCCGGGGGACATTCGCGGAGCAGAGCACACCGTCGGCGGGATCGCGCCCTGAACAACAACGCACCTCATGCCCCCCGGAAGCGAGCTTCACTTTGCCTTGCCCGGATCCTTGACGCCTTTGATCACGTCGAACTCGACGTTGTAGAGCTGCCCGTCCTTCTTCTCGACCTTGCGCAGGTACACGTCCTGCACGATGTCGCGCGTCTGCGCATCGATCAATACTTGGCCGCGCGGGCTCTCGAAGACCTGGCCCTTCATGGCCGCCAGCAGCGCGTCGCCGCCGCCCTGCCCCTTGGTGGCCTTGAGCGCCTCGTAGATCACGCGCATGCCGTCATAGCCGCCAACGGCCATGAAGTTGGGGCGCATCTTCGGGTTGGCCTTCTGGAAGGCCTCGACGAACTTCTTGTTCGCGGCCGAGGGGTGCGCGGCCGAGTAGTGGTGCGAGGTGACCACGCCGAGCGCACCGTCGCCCATGTCGTTCAGTTGATCGTCGTCCGTCACGTCGCCGGTGGCGATCATCTTGATGCCGGCCTTGTCCATGCCGCGCTCCAGGAACTGCTTCATCACCGCCGCGCCCGCGCCCGAAGGCACGAAGACGAACAGCGCATCGGGCTTGGCGTCGCGCACCTTCTGCAGGAACGGCGCGAAATCGGGGTTGCGCAGCGGCACGCGCAACTTCTCGATCACCTTGCCGCCGTTGAGCTGGAAGCGCTCGCTGAAGAATTTTTCGGCGTCGTTGCCGGGGCCGTAGTCGGCCACCAGCGTGACGACCGTCTTCACGCCGTTCTTCGGCGCCCAGTCGCCCATGGCCACCGACACCTGCGGCAGCGTGAAGCTCGAACGGATGATGTACGGCGAGGCTTCGGTGATGCTGGAGGTGGCCGCGGCCATCACGACCTCGGGCGTCTTCGACTGCGTGGCAATCGGCGCCACGGCAAGGGCCAGCGGCGTCAGGCCGAAGCCGGCCAGCACGTTGACCTTGTCGTTCACCACCAGTTCCTGCGCGAGGCGCTTGGTCACGTCGGGCAGGCCGGTGTCGTCCTTGACGATCAGCTCGACCTTCTTGCCGGCGACGGTGTCGCCGTTCTGAGCCATGTAAAGACGCGCGGCGGCTTCGATCTGGCGGCCGGTGGAGGCCGACTGGCCCGTCATCGGAAGGATCAGGCCGATCTTGAACTTGTTGGCGTCCTGGGCACTGGCCAGCGACATTGAAAGCGCAAGTGCCGAGAGGGCGGCGGTCTGGATGAGATGGCGTCTTTGCATGTTTTTTCCTTTGAGGGGCGGAACGCGAACCGGGGCTATTTTCAACACTTTGCAACATTCGGCGGAGCAGGCAATCACCTAGCCGGCCCCTGTCGCAGGCCTTTGTTGCGCGATAAACAAATGAACTGCGCGATGATCGCGCAAGGCTGGTTTTCAGCTGTCGGCGCGGTAGGCGGAGTCGAGCGTGAGCGTACCCACGGCGCGTGACACACAGGCGCAGATGCGGGTGGCCGACTGCTTCTCGTGCTCGCTGAGGAACACGTCGCGGTGGTCGATCTCGCCGTCGACCGCCAGCACGTCCATCGCGCAGAGGCCGCATTCGCCGCGCTTGCAGTCCCACAGGGTCTGGACGCCGGCCGCGTCGAGCGCTTCGAGCAGGGTGCAGTCGGCCGGCACGGTGATCGCCAGGTCGTGCCGGGGAATGCGCACCGTGAAGGCCTGCGTCGCCAGCCGGCCGCTGCTGCCGAAGGTTTCGAAGCGCAGGTCCTCGATGGGCCGGCCAGCGGCATGCCAGGCGCGCTTGACGGCTTCGAGCATCGGCACCGGGCCGCAGGTGTAGAGCTGGCCGCCGGGCGGCAGCGCGGCGATGGCGGAGGCGAAGTCGATGGGCGCCGCGCCTTCATGGGCCACGACGCCTTCGCCCAGTGCTTCTTGCAAGTGCGCGAGGTAGCCGAACTCGCCGGCGTGGCGGGCGCCGTAGAGCATCTTCACCGGCACGCCGCTGCGCCGCGCATGCGCACCGAGGCGCTGCGCCATCAGCACCAGCGGCGTGATGCCGATGCCGCCCGCCACCAGCAGGTAGCCGGGGGCCGAGAGGTCGAGCGGAAAGTGGTTCTGCGGTGCGCTCACCTGCAGCCGCTCCCCGGGGGCCAGCCGCCACATCGCGAGCGAGCCGCCGCGGCCGTCGTCCAGCCGCTTGACCGCGATGCGCCAGCACTGGCCGTCGCCCTCGCCGACCAGCGAGTAGGAGCGCGTCTGCAGCCTGCCCTGCGCCGTCATCACCTGCACCTGCAGGTGGGCGCCGGGTTCATAGGATCCGGCAGAACCGTCGTCGGGCCGAAGTTCGAATTCGCGCACTGTGGGCGTGACATCGCGCAGCGCAACGACCTGCGCCTGCATCCATTGAAGATCGCTTTTCATCGGGAAACACCAACAGAGGGGGAAAGGGAAGACGGCCGGTCAGCCGCGCCGGCGGATCAGCTGCACGCCGGGCAGCGGACGCTGCTCGGCGGTGGGCGTGCCGTGCAGCGCCTCGCGCAGGTTGCGGCGCGCGATGCGGCTGTGCTCGCGCATCAGCGCCTCGGCGCGCGAGCCCTCGCCGGATTCGATGGCGTCGAGCACCTGCACATGCTGGTCCTGCGCGATCACGAGCATGTCGCGCGCGGCCGGCGAATTGGCCTGCACGATGACGAAGCCCGAGGGCGACGCGAACGGCAGGTTGATGACGCGTTCGAGCTGCTGCGCGATCACCGGGCTGCCGGCCATCTCGCACAGCAGCGCATGGAATTTCTCGTTGTGCGTCACGTAGCGCGAGAACGCCGCGTCGTCGAGCGCAGGCTCGCGCAGCAGTTCGTCGATGCGCGCCAGGCAGGCGCGCGCTTCGCGCAGCACCACGGGCGCCGCGCCGCGCTCGGCGGCGAGCCGGGCCACCAGCCCTTCGAGCGTGCCGCGCAGCTCGATGGCATCGGCCACATCGCGCTCGGAAAATGTTCGCACCGCGTAGCCGCCGTTGGGCAAGGCTTCGAGCAGGCCCTCCTGCTCGAGCCGCATCAGCGCGCTGCGCACCGGCGTGCGCGACACGCCGAGTTGCTCGGAAATGGCGACCTCGGCAATGCGCGCGCCGCCGGGCAGCTCGCCCGCGAGGATCATCTCGCGCAGCCGCAGTTGCGCCTTCACGGCCTGCGAACTGCCGCTGTCGCCGGGCTCGGCGGGGGATACGGCCGCGACTTTCATGCGCGCTGCACCTCGGCGGGGTGGATCGGGATCGCGGCGCGCGCGGGCTTTTCCTTCTCGACCATGCGATCGATCAACCGGCGCGCCCACATCGATCCGGCGTCGATGTTGAGGTTGTAGAACTGGTGGTCGGGGTGGTCGTCCATCGCCTTCTGCTGCGCTTCGAGCACGAGCTCGTCCTCGCGGAAGATGCCCGCCACGCCTTCCCGCAGCTCGTGCGTGAGGCGCTGCTCGCCCAGGCAGTAGTTGCGTGCAAAGGCCCAGAAGTAGAGACAGGTCTTGTCGGTCTCGGGCGTGATGGTGTTGAGCACGTAGCCGTTGACGCCCTTGCTGCGGTCGCCGGGGTTGCCGTCCTTCGGCACCGCGCCGCTGCCGGCCTCCGCCACGCCGACGTCGATGTTCACCGTGCACGGGCCTTCGAAATGGATGATCTGCCAGCGGTCGACCTTGCCGGTATGGCCGCGCGCATGGCGGATCTGGCCGCCCCAGAACGGTGGGGGGTCGATGTTTTCCATCCATCGCGTGACGGTGGCCGAGCGGTCGCCATGGGTGGCCACGAATGGCGCCTCGGCCACTTCGCGGTTGCCGATCGACGAGCCGTGCACGAAGGTCTCGTGCGTGAGGTCCATGAGGTTGTCGACCACGAGGCGGTAGTCGCAGTGGACGCGGATCATCTTGCCGTCGCCGGCCCAGGCGGGGTCGTCGTTCCAGTGCATGTCGGGCACCAGCGCCGGGTCGGCCTTGGCCGGATCGCCGGGCCAGATCCAGACGAAGCGGTGCTTCTCGACCACCGGGAAGTTGCGCACGCAGGCCGAGGGGTTGAGCGTTTCCTGGCTCGGCATGTGGGTGCAGCGGCCCTGGCTGTTGTAGACCAGGCCGTGGTAACCGCACACCACCTCGTCGCCTTCCAGACGGCCGAGCGACAGCGGCATCAGCCGGTGCCAGCAGGCGTCTTCGAGCACGGCGACCTGTCCGTCGGTGCGGCGGAACAGCACCACCTTCTGGTTGCAGATCGTGCGCGGCAGCAGCGCATGACGCACTTCGACGTCGTAGGCGGCGGCATACCAGGCGTTCAGTGGAAAGGCGGTCGTGGGCGTTTTCATGAATACTCAATGTATACAGAAACCAGAAAATATCCAGCTCAAAACACCAAAAACAAGGGTAAACACCGAGTTCAACGTATACAGGTTATTTGTCTTTGAAGGCGATAGGATGTTCCGTTCGTTTCCAGCCACGACGGAGTTCACCCATGTCCCAGCACGCCGCCCTGCCCGCCCGCTACGACCACGTCGGCAGCTTCCTGCGCCCCAAGTACCTGCTCGAAGCCCGTGAGCAGAAAGCCAAGGGCGAGATCACGCCCGAGCAACTGCGCAAGGTCGAAGACCAGGCCATCACCGAGATCGTCAAGTTCCAGGAAGACATCGGCCTGAAAAGCATCACCGACGGCGAATTCCGCCGCACCTACTTCCACATCGACTTCCTCGACCAGCTCGGCGGCGTGAAGACCGATATTCCGGTCACCATCCGCCGGCCCGATGGCACCGAGGAACTCGCGCCACCCGCGATGCGCGTGATCGACAAGGTGCGCCACGTCAAGGACATCCAGCTCGCCGACTTCCAGTACCTCAAGAGCCAGGTCTCGGCCGGCCGCACGCCCAAGGTGACGATCCCGTCGCCGACGATGCTGCACTTCCGCGGCGGCCGCGCCGGCATCAGCAAGGACGCATACCCCGAGCTCGACCCGGTGTTCTACGACGACGTGGCCAAAGCGTATGGCGACGAACTGCGCTCGCTGGCCGCCGCCGGCTGCACCTACGTACAGATGGACGACACCAACCTCGCCTACCTCTGCGACGAGCACATGCGCGAAGCCGCCCGCAAGCGCGGGGACGACCCGAACGAACTGCCCCACCGCTATGCCGCCTTCATCAACAAGGTGGTCGCGCAGAAGCCGCCGGGCATGCTGCTGGCCATGCACCTGTGCCGCGGCAACTTCAAGAGCACCCACGCCGCGGCCGGCAACTACGAGCCGGTGGCCGAGGCGCTGCTGAAGGAGATGGACCTCGACGCCTACTTCATGGAATACGACGACGCCCGCTCGGGCGACTTCAAGCCGCTGCGCTACCTGCCCAAGGGCAAGACGGTGGTGCTCGGCCTCGTGACCACCAAGTTCGGCGAGATGGAAGACAAGGACGAGCTCAAGCGCCGCATCGAGGACGCCGCCAAGTACGCCCCGCTCGAACAGCTCGCGCTGTCGCCGCAGTGCGGCTTCTCGAGCACGGTGCACGGCAACAACATCGCGGTGGAAGCGCAGCGCAACAAGCTGCGCCTGGTGGTCGAGACGGCGCAGGAGGTCTGGGGCTCGACCTGACGCGCCTTTCATGGTGAAGTCGGGGGCATGACGACAACCACCACGAAAATCCTCTCAGGCCCCCTCAGCATGTTCGGCGCGAAGGTGCAGATCGCCGCGCTCGAGAAAGGCATTGCCTTCGAACTCGTCATGGTGCCGTTCATCGAGGGCGACGCCTACGAGCCCAAGCACCCCGATGTGCTGCGCATCAATCCCGTCAAGCAGCAGGTGCCGGTGCTGATCGACGGCGATGTCGAGCTCTTCGACTCGACGCAGATCTTCGAGTACCTCGAAGACCGGTATCCCCCACCCGCATCGCTCGCGCTGTGGCCCGAAGGCGTTGCCGAACGGGCACGCGCGCGGCAGCTGGAGCAGAAGTCCGACGAGGTCTTCTTTCCGAACGTGATCAAGCTCTTCGGACTGCAGCACGACATGCAGAGCGCCCCGGCGGTCGCCGCCTGCGCCGGCTGTGCGCGCTTCTACGAGGAAATGGAAGGCCTGCTGGCCACGCGCGACCACCTCGCGGGGCCGTACTCCTTCGCCGACATCGCCCTCTACATGGCCCACGTCTTCGCCGACCGCAAGGGCGCCGGCATGACCGATGCGACGCCGCGGCTCGTGGCCTGGCGCGACCGCGTGGGCGACCGGCCCGCGGTGCGCGCGGTGGTCGATCCGATGATGCAGTTCCTCGCTTCGCAAGGCCGCGGCGTGCCGGCCTTCCTGCAACGCTGATCCTGCGGCGGCGCGCCGAGGCATCATTGCCCCCATGCCGAATACAGAGTTCGACTGGCTGCCCTCTCCCTCGCAGCATTTTCTCGTCGTCACTTTTGCGCTGCTCGTCTACGTACTGACCACGCGCGCGCGCCGCGAACAGCGCGCCCCCGCCACGGCCATCGCCTGGGTCATGGGGCTGGTGCTGCTGCCCTATGTCATCCTGCCGATGTACCTGCTGTTCGGCCAGCGCAAGCTGCGCCCGGCCGGCTCGCCGCGGCCGCCGCGCGCCATGCCGCCGGGGCATTGGGCCGCCGACCTGATCGAGAGCTTCGGCCTGGCGTCGCCGGGGCGCTGCGCGATCCGCCTGCACGCCGACGGCGAGGCCGCGCGCGAGGCGCTGTGGCAGGTGATCGACGGTGCGCGCGCGCGCATCGACGTGTGCACCTTCATCATCGGCGACGACCCGCTGGGCCATGCGGTGATCGCACGGCTGGTGCAACGCTCGCGCGAGGGCGTCAAGGTGCGCGTGCTGCTCGACGGCTTCGGGGCCCTCTCGCTGCCGCGCCACCACTTCGACCTGCTGCGCGCAGCGGGCGGCGAGGTTGCCGTGTTCCGCCCCTTCTTCAGCCTGCGCCGCATCGGTCCGCGCAACCTGCGCAACCACCGCAAGTTCACCATCGCCGACGACGGCTGGCTCTGGTCGGGCGGGCGCAACCTCGCGGGCGAGTACTTCACCGGCAACGACAAGCACCCCGAGGCCTGGCACGACCTCTCCTTCGACCTGCGCGGCAGCGTGGCCGCGGCGGCCGCCCGGCAGTTCGACCACGACTGGAGCTCGGTGCGCGGCCGCAGGGCCCGCGCGATCACGGCCAGCGACATGGAAGGACCGGGCACCGCCATGGCCCAGTTCCTGCCGAGCGGCCCCGACCAGACCGAGGACACCGCGCATGCGCTGCTGATCGACGCCTGCTTCCGCGCCGAACACCGCGTGCTGGCAATCACGCCCTATTTCGTGCCCGGCGACGGCCTGCGCGATGCGCTGCGGCTGGCCGCCCGGCGTGGCGTGCAGGTGACGATCGCGATGCCTGCCAAGTCGAACCACCGCCTCGCCGACTTCGTGCGCGCCCGCGCCATGCGCGACCTGGCGCGCGCGGGCGTGAGCTTCCGGATGCTGCCCTTCATGGCCCACGCCAAGGCGGTGGTGGTCGACGACGAGCTGGCGATGTGCGGCTCGATCAACCTCGACTTGCGCAGCCTGCTGCTGAACCACGAAGCCGCCGTGGTGTTCTACGGCCCGCACGAGATCGACTGGCTGGCCGAGTGGATCGACACCACCGCCTCGGCCGGCGAACCCTACCGCGCGCAGCGCCCGGGCCTGGTGCGCGACGTGGCCGAAGGGCTGCTGCTCACCGTCGCTTTCCAGCTGTAGCCGGCGCGCGGCCCTGCGCCTCCTTCGCCACGGCGTCGAGGCCGGCGAGCACATAGCGCATCAGGTCTTCCGCCAGGGCTTCGGCGTCCTTCAGCGCCGGCAGCACCTTGTTGCCCAGGTCCTTGGGCGCGACCGTCATCACGATGCACGGCAGCACCGTGAACAGCAGCGCGCGCTGCACCGAAGGATGGTCGTCGGGCAGCCCCATGACACCGCCGATCAGCCCGCGCAGCAGCTTGGCCTTGGGCAGCACCGCCCGGCGGATCATCACGGGCATCGCCGGTGACGGCGACAGCGCCTCGCGCAGCACCACACGGAATCCCCAGGGCGCCTTGGGCTGGCTGCCCAGCTCGATCAGGTGCGTGAGAAAGGCGCGCAGCTTGAGCCGGGGATCGCCGGCGAGGCTGGCCAGGCTGACCAGTTCGTCGACGCTCACGAGCTGGCGGTGCGCCTCGATCAGCACGGCCTCGTAAAGACCGTCCCGGCTGCCGAAGTGGTAGTTGACCGCCGCCATGTTGGTGCCGGCCCGCGTGCAGATTTCCTTGCTCGTGCTCTCGGCGAAAYCGCGCTCGGCAAACAGYTGGCCGGCTGTTTCGAGGATGTGCAGGCGCGTGGTGTTGCCGTCGGTGCGCTGCGTGCGCGCCGGGGGCTGCCGGGGAGCCCGGGAAGAGGTGCTGGAAGAGCGGGTGGCCATGGGTCAAGGGTAATCGAATTGAAAAAATACTTCAAATTCAAATTTCAATTTGATAACATCCGCCCACGTCCCGGTCCGGAAACCGGCAGGAACCACGCCCATGAACAAGAAACCCTTGATTGCCGTTGCCGTCGTGGCCCTGGTCGGCGCGGCCGGCGGCTGGTGGTACTTCCACCGCACATCCACGCCTTCCGACCAGCTCGTGCTCTACGGCAATGTCGACGTGCGCCAGGTCTCGCTGGCCTTCAATGCCAGCGAGCGCGTGGCCGAACTCGCGGTCCGCGAAGGCGACCCTGTGCGCGCAGGGCAGTTGCTGGGCAGGCTCGACACCCGCTCGCTGGTGCTGCGCGTGGCGCAGTCGCAGGCGCGCATCGGCGTGCAGGAACAGGCCCTGCTGCGCCTGAAGACCGGCAGCCGTCCCGAGGAAGTGGCACAGGCCGGCGCCCAGGTGGCCGCCGCGCAGGCCGATGCCGAGCTTGCGCAGCAGCAGCTCGCGCGCTTGCAGGCCATCGGCCAGACCACCGCCGGCCGCGCGGTGAGCCAGCAGGACCTCGACAGCGCGCAAGCCCGGCGCAAGGTGGCGCTGGCGCAGCTCGACAACGCGCGCAAGGCGCGGCAGCTCGTCGTCACCGGCCCGCGCAAGGAAGACATCGCGCAGGCACAGGCCCAGCTCGAATCCGCGCGCGCCGATCTCGCGCTCATGAACCACCAGCTCGCAGAGGCCGAGCTCAGGGCGCCCATCGACGCCGTGGTGCGCGCCCGCCTGCTCGAACCGGGCGACATGGCCTCGCCGCAGCGCCCTGCCTTCACGCTCGCGATCACCGATCCCAAGTGGGTGCGCGCCTATGTGGCCGAACCCGACCTCGGCCGGGTGAAGCCGGGCCAGGCCGCCAGCGTGACCACCGACAGCCAGCCCGGCGAGGCCATCGCCGGCAAGGTGGGCTACATCTCGTCGGTCGCCGAGTTCACGCCCAAGACCGTGCAGACCGAGGAGCTGCGCAGCAGCCTCGTCTACGAGATCCGCGTGATGGTCGACGACAGGCAGGACCGCCTGCGGCTCGGCATGCCGGCCACCGTGCGGCTGCAGCTCGCCGCCCCCACTTCCACCGGACAGCCCTGATGGCCGGCACCGGGCCGGCGGTGGCCGGACGCTCCCTGCACAAGCGCTTCACGGTCAAGGCGTCGAAGCAGACCGTGCATGCGCTGGCCGGCGTGTCGCTCGAAGTGCCCGCTGGCACGCTCACCGCGCTGGTCGGCCCCGACGGCGCCGGCAAGACCACGCTGCTGCGGCTGATGGCGGGCCTGATGCGCGTCGATGAAGGCGCGCTGCGCGTGCTCGGCATCGACGTGTCGRCCGACCCGCAGGCGGTGCAGGACCGCATCAGCTACATGCCCCAGCGCTTCGGGCTCTACGACGACCTGAGCGTGCAGGAAAACCTCGACCTCTACGCCGACCTGCACGGCGTGTCCGCCGGCCAGCGCCGCGAGCGCTATGCGCGGCTGATGGAAATGACCGACCTCGGCTGCTTCACCGACCGCCCCGCGGGCAAGCTCTCGGGCGGCATGAAGCAGAAGCTCGGCCTGGCCTGCACGCTGGTGCGCTCGCCGCAGCTGCTGCTGCTCGACGAGCCGACCGTGGGCGTCGACCCGCTCTCGCGGCGCGAACTCTGGCAGATCGTGCAGCAGCTGGTCGACGACGAGAAGCTCTCGGTGATCGTCAGCACCGCCTACCTCGACGAGGCCGAGCGCTGCAGCCACGTGTTCGTGCTGCGCGAAGGCAAGCTGCTCGCAGAGGGCACGCCGGCCGAGATTCGCGACCACGCACAGGGCATGTGCTTCGTCGCTGCGCCGCCGAACGGCGAAGCGCCGCGCCTCATGCAGGCCCGCCTGCTCGATGCGCAGCAGGACATCGTCGATGCCGTGCCGCGAGGCGGCGAGGTGCACTTCATCCGCCGCCAGGGCACGGACGATGCGGCGCTGCGCGTCCTGCTGGCCGGCGCGCGCGCCGAGCCGGTGCCGGCGCGGCTCGAGGACGGCTTCATGGCGCTGCTGCGCACGCAGCAGGCGCCCGCCTTCAACAACACCGCAGCTGCAGCGGCCAGCTCCGCGCCGGCCACAGGCGAACCCGGCGAGGTGGTCATCGAAGTCAAAGACCTGGTGCGCCGCTTCGGCGATTTCGTGGCCGTCGCGAGCACCAGCTTCTCCGTGCGGCGCGGCGAAATCTTCGGCCTGCTCGGCCCCAACGGCGCGGGCAAGACCACCACCTTCCGCATGCTCTGCGGCCTGCTTCCCGCGAGCGGCGGACGGCTGCGCGTGGCCGGCGTCGACCTGCGCCATGCGCGTGCCCAAGCCCGCCAGCGCATCGGCTACGTCTCGCAGAAGTTCGCGCTCTACGGCAACCTCACGGTGCGCGAGAACCTCTCGTTCTTCGGCGGCGCCTACGGCCTGCGCGGCCAGCGGCTGCGCGACCGCATGGACACCGTGCTGCGCCAGTTCGACCTCGAACGCGAACTCGACGCGCCCAGCGGCCAGCTGCCCGGCGGCTACCGGCAGCGGCTGGCGATGGCCACGGGCCTGCTGCACGAGCCCGAGATCCTGTTCCTCGACGAACCTACGAGCGGCGCCGACCCGCTGGCGCGCCGCGCGTTCTGGCGCCGCATCACGGCGCTGGCCGAAGGCGGCACCACCGTCGTCATCACGACCCACTTCATGGAAGAGGCCGAGTACTGCGACCGCATCGTGATCCAGGACGCCGGCAAGGTGCTGGCCATCGGTACGCCGCAAGAGGTGCGCACGCAGGCGCTCGATGGCGAGCACGGCGAAAAGCGCATCGACATGGAGCAGGCCTTCATCGGCATCGTCGAGAAGGCGCGGCGCAAGGACAAGGAAGGCGAAGGCGCCACCGAACAACCCGAAGGAGCCCCGGCATGAGCGGCTTCTGGTCCCGGCTGATTTCCCTCACGCGCAAGGAGTTCCGCCAGCTGCTGCGCGACCGCAGCAACCTCGCGATCGGCATCCTGCTGCCGATGGTGCTGATCCTGATCTTCGGCTACGGTATGTCGCTCGACGTGAAGAATGCGCCGGTGGCCGTGGTGCTCGAAGACGCCTCGCCGACCGCCCACGAAGCCATCGCGGGCCTGCAGCTGTCACCCACCATCGCGCCGGTGCTGCTGGGCTCCATGCACGACGCCGAAGCGCTGATGCGCGAGCGCAAGGTCGACGGCATCGTGCGCATCCCGAGCGATTTCTCGCGCTCGCTGGCCGCGGGCAACGCGCGCGTGCAGCTGATCGTGCATGGCGCCGATGCCGGGCGCGCTTCCATCATCCTCGCCTACGTCAGCGGCGCCCTCGCCCAGTCGGCGGTGCGGCAGGCCGACCGCATGGGCAGCGACACAGGTTCGGATGCGCCGCCTGTCGGCAGCGTCACGGTCGAGCAGCGCATGTGGTTCAACGCCGCGAACACCAGCACCTGGTACCTGGTGCCGGGGCTGATCGTGCTCATCATGACGCTGGTCGGCGCCTTCCTCACCGCGCTGGTGATGGCGCGCGAGTGGGAGCGCGGCACGCTGGAGGCGCTGTTCGTCACGCCGGTGCGGCCCGTCGAGATATTGCTGGCCAAGATCATTCCCTACTTCGCCGTCGGCATGCTGGGCCTCGCGCTCTGCCTGCTGGCGGCGCGCTTCCTGTTCGCGGTGCCGATGTACGGCTCGCTGTTCGTGGTGGTGTTCAGCTCGATGCTCTACCTGATCGTCGCCGTGAGCCTGGGCCTCGTGATCTCGTCGGTCACGCGCAACCAGTTCCTTGCGAGCCAGGTCGCGCTGATCGCGACCTTCATGCCGTCGATGATGCTGTCGGGCTTCCTGTTCGACCTGCGCAACGTGCCTGTCGCCGTGCGCGTGATCGGCCACGTCCTGCCGGCCACCTATTTCATGGACCTGATCAAGACGCTGTTCCTCGCGGGCGACGTCTGGCCGCTGATCTGGCGCAACTGCGCGATCCTGGCCGCCTATGCCGTGGGCCTGCTGCTGCTTGCCCGCGCCGTCACGCGCAAGAGCCTCGACTGAAGGACGCCATTCCATGATCGACTTTCTGCTGCGCGTCGCCAATCTCTGCAGGAAAGAGCTGCTCGCCATCCTCAAGGACCCGGCAAGCCGCGTGATCCTGTTCGTTCCCGCGATCATGCAAAGCCTCGTCTTCGGCTATGCCGCAACCTACGATCTCTCGAACGTGCCCTATGCGCTGCTCGACCAGAGCCACACCGGCGCCTCGGCGGAACTGATTGCGCACCTCGACAGCACGGGCGTGTTCCATCGCGTGGCCACGCTGCGCACGCAGGCCGACATCCGCGAGGTGATCGACACCGAAAAAGCGTTGCTCGTGATCCAGATCGCACCGAACTTCGAGCAGCAGCTCAGCGCGGGGCAGCCCGCAGCCATCCAGCTGATCCTCGATGCGCGCAATTCCAACACGGCGGGCTCGGCGGCCGGGTACGTGAGCGCGGTGGTCGCGCGCTACAACGCCGAGCTGCGCACGCGCGTGGGTGCGCCGCCGGCGCCGCTGCTCGTCGAATCGCGCGCCTGGTTCAACCCGAACCTCGAAACACGCTGGAACCTGCTGCCCGGCATGATCGCCGCGCTCAGCATGCTGCAGACGCTGCTGCTCACTGCGCTCTCGGTGGCGCGCGAGCGCGAGCAAGGCACCTTCGACCAGTTGCTGGTCACGCCGATGTCGCCGCTCGAAATCATGATCGGCAAGGCGCTGCCACCGGTGCTGGTCGGCCTCGCGCAGTCGTCGCTGATCCTGCTGGTGGCCCTGTTCTGGTTCGGCATTCCGATGGCGGGCTCGCTCGTCACGCTCTACACGGGGCTGGTGTTCTTCACGGTCGCGAGCGTGGGCATCGGCCTCTCGATCTCGGCCGTGTCGGCCAACATGCAGCAGGCGATGCTCTACACCTTCGTGCTGCTGATGCCGATGATGCTGCTGTCGGGCCTGACCACACCGGTGCGCAACATGCCGCACATCCTGCAGGTGATCACCATGGCCAATCCGCTGCGCTTCGCGATCGATATGGTGCAGCGCGTATATCTGGAGGGCGTGGGGCTGGGCGCGGTCTGGCACAACCTGATTCCGCTCTCGATCATCGCGGTCATCACGCTGCCGCTGGCGGCCTGGCTGTTCCGCAACCGCCTTGTTTGAGATGAAACCTTGCTTTGCTGTTCGTCGAGTTGTTGTGTTTGACGTTCGTTGTTCAGGGCGCGCTCACGCCGACGGTGTGCTCCGCTCCGCGAATGTCCCCCGGCGCGGCCTAGGGCCGCAAGCCTCCTCCTTTATTTCGCTGCGCAGAGCACACCATCGGCGTGATCGCTCAGAGCACTTGTTGATCGGCCAGCACTACAGCTGCGCCTCTCGTGCGCAGGGCACCGGGTGCTCCCCGCAGCGAAATAAAGGAGGAGCGAAGCGGGGGACATTCGCGGAGGGGAGCACCCGGTGGCCTGTGCACGCGCCCCGAAGAAACGCCCCCGGCCTTCGTGCCGGTTTCACGGGCTGCGGGTGGCGCTTTGTCGCCATGGAAAACTGAAATAAACGGGAGCGCACCATGCCCCTTCCCTCTCTTCCTCCCAACGCATCGGGCCCGCATCGCCTCGCGGCGGCGGCCATGACCGCACTCGCCCTCGCCGGCTGCGCCGTAGGGCCCGACCACAAGCCGGCCGAAGCCCGCGCGCCCGCCGACTGGTCCGCCTGGCATGGCGGCTCGCCGGCACTGCTCGGCGCGGAAAGGCAAGGCGCCGCCGCCGGCGGCATCGCATCCGGCGACTGGAAGGCCTTCGGCGATCCGTTGCTCGACCGTCTCGAAGCCATGGTGCTCGCGAGCAGTCCCGACCTGCAGACCGCCGCCCTTCGCTTCGCGCAGAGCCGCGTGCAGCGCACCACCACGGCCGCCCAGCAAGGCCCGCAGGTCAATGCCAGCGCTGGCGTCACACGGCAACGCCAGAGCGAAAGCGGTGCGGCCACGCGGATGATCGACGCGCTGGGCTCTTCCATCTCCAACAAGGACCAGCTGATCCGCACGCTCAGCGAGCCCTACAACCTCTACCAGGCCGGCTTCGACGCCTCATGGGAAATCGACCTGTGGGGCCGCGTGCGCCGCGCCATCGAGGCGGCCGATGCCGACGTGAGCGCCTCGTCCGCATTGCTCCGGCAGGCCCGGCTCAGCGTGCAGGCCGAAATGGCGCGCAACTATTTCGAGCTGCGCGGCACACAGCGCGAACTGCGCATCGCACGCGCCGACATCGCAGCGGCCGCCGAGTCGCTCGAACTGGTGCAGGCGCGCGCCGACGGCGGCCTGGTCACCGACCTGGACCCGGTGCGCCAGCGCGCGCTGGTGGCAGAACTGCGTGCGCGCATTCCCGCGCTGCTGCAGCAGGAGGCCGATGCGACGAACCGCATCACGCTGCTGGCCGGCGCCGCACCCGGCGCGCTGAACACCGAGCTGGCGGACACCGCCACCGGCGACGCACTCGACGCCCCCGCGCTGCCTCCCCTCGCGCTGGGCCTGCCCGCCGACCTCGCGCGCCGTCGCCCCGACATCGCGGCCGCCGAGGCGCAACTGCATGCCGCCACGGCCCGCATCGGCGTGGCCGTGGCCGACCTCTATCCGCGCGTGACGCTGGGTGCCGGCTTCGGCTACGAATCGGTGGGCAGCGAACGCTTCGGCGAATGGGGCAGCCGGCAGTGGCATGTCGGCCCGTCGATCAGCCTGCCGATCTTCGACAACGGCCGCCGCCGCGGCACCGTCGACCTGCGCGAGCTGCAGCAGCAGGAAGCGGCCGTGGCCTTCCAGCAGACCGTGCTCAAGGCCTGGCACGAGATCGACTCGGCGCTCTCCGCCTACGCCGCCGAGCGCCAGCGCCATGCCGAGCTGGCCGAACGTGAACGCCGCAGCCGCGATGCGCTGGTGCTGGCGCATGCACGCCATGCGGGCGGACTCACCGATTTCGGCGTCGAACTCGATGCGCGCCGCACGTTGCTGCAGGCGCGGCGCGACCAGGCGCAGAGCACCAGCCGGCTCGCGGTCGGCCTGGTGGCGGTCTACAAGGCGCTGGGCGGTGAGGTGATGGAAGTTTCAGCTCCCCGCAAGTAAAGAGTGAAAGCATGCGGTTTATTCGGGGTAACGAGAGCACCAGATCCTTCGCATTGCAAGCTGCGCAGAAGCGATCGGAATGAGCACCCCAACCCYTGCGCCTGTTGCCGTTGCCCCCTCGAGCCCGGCCCGAGGGCCGGCCCTCCGGTGCGGCCTCAGGGCCTGTTGGTGAAGCTCGCGTTGCCCAGTCCCGTGCCGATGGTCAGCACGCCCCAATGCCGCACGTCGCGCATGAAGGGCAGCTCGCTCAGCCCCTGCACCACCGCGTCGTTGTGGATCAGCACCAGCGTCGGGCCCGAGCCGATCATCGGCATGCGGCGCCACAGCGCGCTCGGCAGATGGAAGGCGTGGCTCTCCCAGTCGCCGGGCAGGTTCTGCGCACCGCGCGCGATCGAGCCGTCCTGCCGGATCAGCCCCGGGCAGCCGATGCCGATGAAGGGCGCGAGCCGGATCTTCTTGCGCTCGCTGTAGCGCACCATACCTTCGAGCATGCCGGCGATGTGCTCGACGATGTTGCCGCGGTTCGGTTCCTCCTCGGCGTGGCGCCATTTCTCGCGCCGCACCACCTTCGCGAGCGAGAAGTCGGGCGCCTTGCGGTGGCGTGTCTTGACGATGCCGCAGCGCACGTTGGTGCCGCCGATGTCCACGGCCAGGATGGCGTCGTGCTTCTTCAGCATGGCCGGGGGCGTCAGATGCACCCAGCCGATCAGGCCGCCGTCGTCGGCGTCGTGGGAGAGCCGTCCAAGCTGCACGTGCTGGTCCATCTCTTCGAGGATGGCGTCGGCCTGCAGGATCGCGCGCTCCCCCACGTCGCTCTCGGGAAAGCCGCCGCCGATCACGATGCGTTCGACCTTCTGCCAGGAAGGCTGGCGCAGGAAGCGCTGGATCACGGACGCCAGTTCCTCGGCGAACTCCTCGATGGCGCCATGCATCACGTCGGCGGCCTCGGACGCCTTTTTTTCCTGCAGCGCGCGGTCGAGTTTCTCCTTGCTGAGGTCGCGCGAATGCGACACGCCCAGCGGATCCTTGCCGGTCTTGCGGCGGCGCTTGCGCCAGCGCTCGAGCAGTTCCCTGAAAGCGGTCTGGCTGGCCTGGTCGCCGACGAAGCCGTCCTTGTCGCGAAGCTGCAGGCTGTAGCCATCGACCTGCAGGCCCGGGAGTTCGCGCAGGCCGTGGACATCGGGGCCCGGCAAGGTGGTTGGAGAGGATTTCTTCCTGGAGCGCTTGGACTTCATGGCGACCGACTGTGCGGCCCATCGCGCCCCCGCGGCATCGGCTCCGCGCACCACGGCGTGTAGGAAATCGGCGGGTACGCCAAACGAAGGGATGTCGATACACTGGCCCGGATGCACCTGCTCCGCAGCCTTCGGCGCGCCGCCCTGTTGTTCTCGATGGCCTGGCTTGCCGCCGCACCGGCGCAGGCCGCCGACGACACGCTGCGCGTCGGCTCCAAGCGCTTCACCGAGTCGTACATCCTTGCTGAACTGCTCGCGCAGACGGCAGCGCCGCACACTGCATCGCCGCCTGTCGTGCGGCAGGGCCTGGGCAACACGGCCATCGTCTACGAAGCGCTGCGCTCGGGCGCCATCGACCTCTATGCCGAATACACCGGCACCATTGCGTTGGAAATCCTCAAGGGCTCGCCGGCGGAAACGCGCGAGGCGATGAATGCGGCGCTCGCGCCGATGGGGCTGGGCGTGGCCATTCCGCTCGGCTTCAACGACGGCTATGCACTGGCGGTGCGCGCAGCCGATGCCGACCGGCTCGGCCTGCGCACGCTGAGCGACCTGGCGAAGCACCCCGAACTCAAGCTCGGCCTGTCGAACGAGTTCCTCGGCCGCGCCGACGGATGGAAGGGCCTGGCTGCGCGCTACGGCTTCACGCAGACGCCGACCGGCCTCGACCACGGGCTGGCCTACGAAGCGGTGGCGGCGAAGCAGATCGATGCGATCGACATCTACACCACCGACGCCAAGATCGAGCACCTGGGCCTGCGCGTGCTCGAAGACGACAGGAAATACTTTCCGCGCTACGACGCGGTGGTGCTCTACAAGCTCGACCTGCCGAAGCGGCTGCCGAAGGCATGGGCTGCGCTGCAGGCACTCGAAGGCAAGGTCGACGAGCACGCAATGATCGCGATGAACGCACGCGCCGAACTGCAGGGCGTGCCTTTCGACGCCATCGCGCGCGACTTCCTCGCCAGCGCCGGAAAGACCGGACCGGCACCGCCGCAGGAAACCCGGCGCGGCTTCACCGCCAAGCTCTTCGGCCCTGACCTCTGGCAGCTCACGCGCCAGCACCTGCTGCTCGTGGCGGTGTCGGTCGGCGTTGCCATCCTGATCGGCGTGCCGATCGCGATCCTGGTGTTTCCGCATGTGCAACTGCGTGCCGTCGTGCTGGGCTTTGCCAGCATCCTGCAAACCGTGCCGTCGCTGGCCCTGCTCGCGGTGCTGATCTCGATGCTCGGCGCCATCGGCACGGCGCCCGCCTTGATCGCGCTCACGCTCTACTCATTGCTGCCGATCATGCGCAACACGGTGACAGGTCTTTCCGAAGTGCCGAACGGCCTGCGCCTCGCGGGCACTGCGCTCGGCATGACGCCGCCGCAAAGCCTGCAGCTCGTGCTGCTGCCGCTGGCGCTGCCCACGCTGCTGGCCGGTGTGCGAACGGCCACCGCCATTGCCATCGGCACCGCCACCATCGCGGCCTTCATCGGCGCGGGCGGATTCGGCGAACGCATCGTGACGGGGCTGGCGCTCAACGACCGCGAGCTGCTCGTGGCCGGGGCGCTGCCGGCGGCGGCATTGGCGCTGCTGAGCGAGGGGATCTTCGAACTCGTGGAGTTCCTGATGCGGCGCCGCCGGCGCGCGCCGCCTTCTTCGCTTCCGCCATGAAGCAGTCGCGCAGCAGCGTGGCGCCCGCGCCCGGCGGCTTGTCGCTGCGGTGGCAGAAGTAGGCCTGGTGGTCGGTCTGTCCGCCGGGACCGATCCGGCCCACCGGCAGATGCACCAGCGTTCCGGCCGCAAGGTCGTCCGCCACCAGCCATGAAGGCATCTTTCCCCAACCGAGCCCGGCGCGCAGCAGCGCGAGCTTGATGTACATGTCGTTGACCCGCCAGGTGGTGGGCGAGAGCACGTCGAAATCGCGCCCTTCGCTCAAGGTGCTCGGGTCTTCGAGCACGATCTGCACGTGCTCGGCAGTCGCCGCGTCGAGGTCCTTCGCCCCACCCCGCCGGCCCGCGCAGGCCGCCAGCGCATGCGAAGGCGCTGCCACCGCCACCATCTGGAGTTGCATCACGAATTCGCGGCTGATCTTTTCGTCGGCATGGCCGAAGGCTGCAATGGCCAGGTTGCACCGGCCCGAATGCAACGCATCGATGGTGCCACCCATCGAGCTGTACTCGGCGCGGATCGCGATGCTCGGGTAGACCGCATGCAGCCCGCGGATCGCCTCGGCCACCAGGGCCGGCGAGACCAGCGTGTCGATGGCGATCGACAGCTCCAGCTCGATGCCCTGCTCCAGCCCCTGCGCGCGCGCGCGCAGCGCATCGACCTTCGACAGGATGACCCTGACGTCGCCCAGCAGCGCCTGGCCCGCGGACGTGAGCACCGGCTTGTGGCCGGAGCGGTCGAAGAGCCGTACCTGGAGCTGCGCTTCGAGATTGGCAATGGCATGGCTCACGGCCGATTGCACGCGGTGCAGCCTGGCGGCGCCGGCACGAAAGCTGCCCGCGTCCGCCACCACCGCGAACATCTGCATCTGGCTCAGGGTGAGGACGTCGATCATGATCTGTTCAATCGATTGAGTTGGACGATTTTATTTGCTTTCATTGATATCCGGTTCAGGCCACAGTCGAGGCATGCAGCAACCCCTTGAAATGTCCGGCACCCCGCCCGCCGCCGCCCGGCGCCTGCCCTCCGCGACCCCATGGCTCGGCGTGGGCATGGTGGTGATCGCCGGCGTGGTCGCCTCCCTGCAGGTCGGCAAGGTCGCGATCGCCGTGCCTCAGTTGCGCGCCGACTTCGGGCTCGACCTGTCGATGATCGGCTGGCTGATGGCGATGTTCTCGCTGCTCGGCGTGGTCGGCGCCATTCCGGTGGGCGCATGGATCGCGCGCGCCGGCGACAGGCGCTTGCTGCTCACGGGGCTGCTGGCCATCGCCATCGGCAGTGCCGCCGGTGCGCTGGCCAACGGCATTGCGGCGCTGCTGCTTGGGCGCGTGATCGAGGGTTTCGGATTCGTGCTGATCACCATCGCCGGCCCGGCGGTGCTCCAGCGCATCGTCGCGCCGGGCGGCAAGGACCTCGCCTTCGCGATCTGGAGCTGCTTCATGCCGGCCGGGATCGCCATTGCGCTCTTCATCGGTTCGGTGCTCGAAGGCTGGCGCGGCTTCTGGCTGGGCAATGCGGCGCTGGCGGGTGCGTTGACGGTGCTGGTGCTGCTGGCTGTCTCGCGCGACACCCGCCACGCAGACGACGCGGCGGCAACCTCGTGGCGCGGCGTGGGCCGGGATGCGGCCGCGACCGTCAGGGCCGGCGCGCCGACGCTGATCGCGGCGTCCTTTGCGATCTACAGCCTGCAGTTTTTCGCGCTCTTCAGTTTTCTGCCCGTGCTGCTGATCGAGCGCATGGGCGTGAGCGTGGGCACGGCAGGACTTCTCAGCGCCGTGGCCTGCTGCGCGAACATCGTGGGCAACCTCGCGGCCGGCATGCTGCTGGAGCGCGGCGTGGCGCGCTGGGTGCTGGTGGCCGTGGCGAGCGCGGTGATGAGCGTCTCGGCGCTCGGCATCTTCCTGCCCCTGCTGGGCGAAACGCCGACCTTCGTGCTGTGCCTTGTGTTTTCAGGCGTGGGCGGCATGCTGCCCGCGACCTTGATCGGCACGTCCGCGACGGTGGCGCCGAGCCCGCGGCTCGTCCCGATGGCCGTGGGCCTGCTGATGCTGGGCAGCAACCTGGGCCAGATGGTCGGCCCCGTGACCGTCGGCAGCGCGGTGGATGCGCTGGGCTGGTCCGCCGCGGCCGCCATCGTCGCGGYGGCGGGCGTGCTCGGCGTGCTGCTCGCGCTCGGCCTGCGGCGCGCAATGCGCCGCAGGCACGATGGCACGGAGAAAAATCAGGCCAGCGTGTAGGCCGTCTTCACCGTGGTGAAGAACTCCTGCGCGTACTTGCCCTGCTCGCGCGGGCCGTAGCTCGAGCCCTTGCGCCCGCCGAAAGGCACGTGGTAGTCCACGCCCGCCGTCGGCAGGTTGACCATCACCATGCCGGCCTGGCTGTGGCGCTTGAAGTGCGTGGCGTACTTCAGCGAGGTGGTGGCAATGCCGGCCGAGAGACCGAACTCGGTGTCGTTGGCCGTGGCCAGCGCCTCTTCGTAGTTCTTCACGCGGATCACGCTCGCGACGGGGCCGAAGATCTCTTCCTTGTTGATGCGCATCGCAGCGGCCGTTTCGCTGAAGAGCGCCGGCGACATGTAGTAGCCGTCGGTCTCGAGCTTGAGGCGCTCGCCGCCGGCCGCGAGCGTGGCGCCTTCGCCTTGGCCGATCTCGATGTAGTTCAAGTCCTGCTCGAGCTGCGACTTGGACGAGACGGGGCCCACATCGGTGCCCTGCGCCAGCGCATCGCCCACCTTGATCTTCGCCATGCGCGCCTTCATCGCCTCGATGAACTTCGGGTAGATGCCTTCGGTCACGATGAGCCGGCTCGACGCCGTGCAGCGCTGGCCGGTCGAGTAGAAGGCGCTCTGCACGCTCAGCTCCACGGCCTGCGCGAGGTCGGCGTCGTCCAGGATCACCTGCGGATTCTTGCCGCCCATCTCGAGCTGCACCTTCTTGTGGTTGGTGACGCACTGGACCGCGATGTTGCGGCCCACGCCCACCGAGCCGGTGAAGCTGATCGCATGGATGCCG
The DNA here is from genome assembly GCF_056402375.1 of Variovorax sp. P4_B10. NCBI lineage: Bacteria > Pseudomonadati > Pseudomonadota > Betaproteobacteria > Burkholderiales > Comamonadaceae > Variovorax > Variovorax sp. P4_B10. The sequence continues at coordinate 51,664 of NZ_JBFUHN010000029.1, forward strand.
GGGTGGTTGACCAGCGCCTCGCCGATCACGCTGCCGCGGCCCATCACGAGGTTGAACACGCCAGCCGGAATGCCCGAGCGGCTGATGATTTCGGACAGCGCCCAGGCGCTGCCCGGCACGAGGTCGGCGGGCTTCAAGACCACGCAGTTGCCGAAGGCCAGTGCCGGGGCGATCTTCCAGGCGGGAATGGCAATGGGGAAGTTCCAGGGCGTGATGAGGCCGACCACGCCGACCGGCTCGCGCGTGATTTCCACACCGATGTTGGGGCGCACCGACGGCAGCAGCTCGCCCGACAGGCGCAGGCATTCGCCCGCGAAGAACTTGAAGATCTGGCCCGCGCGCGTGGCTTCGCCGATGCCTTCGGCCTTGGTCTTGCCTTCTTCGCGCGCCAGCAGGGTGCCGAGCTCTTCCTTGCGCGCAAGGATCTCGGTGCCGATCTTGTCGAGCGCATCGGAACGCGCCTGGATGCTGCCGGTGGCCCAGGCCGGGAAGGCGGCGGTGGCAGCCGCTACCGCGGCATCGACGTGCGCCGCGTCGCCTTGCGTGTACTGGCCCAGCACGTCGGCGAGGTTGCTGGGGTTGACGTTGGGGCTGTAGCTTGCGCCGGCACGCCATTCGCCTGCGATCAGGTTGTCGAAGTTTTGCATGAGGGGTCCTTGCTGCTGCGAAATGAAAAAAGAAAGAAGCCGGAGCGATGGGGCCCGGCTGCGGAAAGGGATTCCGAGATTAAACCCTCATCGGACCATGCATGGACGCTTGTTGTCAAAGCTCCAATTGGGGATCAGGTATTGCATGGCCTGCGCGTCGTTGCGGGCGCCGAGGCCGTGCTTCAGGTAGAGCTGGTGGGCCTTCTCGACTTCGGCCATGTCGAGCTCGATACCCAGGCCACCTCGTGTCGGCACTTTCACGAAGCCTTCCTCGATCTGCAGCGGCGCTTTCGTCAGGCGTTGGCCGTCCTGCCAGATCCAGTGCGTGTCGATGGCCGTGACCTTGCCGGGCGCGGCGGCCGCCACGTGCGTGAACATCGCGAGCGACACGTCGAAATGGTTGTTCGAATGCGAGCCCCAGGTCAGGCCCCAGGCCTGGCACAGCTGCGCCACGCGCACCGAGCCCTGCATCGTCCAGAAGTGCGGATCGGCCAGCGGAATGTCGACCGATTGCAGCGAGAGGCTGTGCACCATCTCGCGCCAGTCGGTGGCCACCATGTTGGTGGCGGTCGGCAGGCCCGTGGCGCGGCGGAACTCGGCCATCACTTCGCGGCCCGAGAACACGCCTTCGGCGCCGCACGGGTCTTCGGCATAGGCCATCACGCCGTGCAGGTCGCGGCAGAGGCGGATCGCGTCCTGCAGCAGCCAGCCGCCGTTCGGGTCGAGCGTGACGCGCGCCTGCGGAAAGCGCTCGTGCAGCGCGCGGATCGCCTCGACTTCTTCCTCGCCGCGCAGCACGCCGCCCTTGAGCTTGAAGTCGGTGAAGCCGTAGCGCGCATGCGTGGCCTCGGCCAGACGCACGATGGCCTCGGGCGTCATCGCCTCTTCATGGCGCAGGCGGAACCAGTCGTTGCCGGCGCCGGGATCGGTCTCGTACGGCAGGTCGGTCTTGTTGCGGTCGCCCACGTAGAAGAGGTAGCCGAGCATCTGTACCGCATCGCGCTGCTGGCCTTCGCCGAGCAGCGCGGCCACGGGCACTTCGAGGAACTGGCCCAGCAGGTCGAGCAGCGCGGCTTCGACGGCCGTCACCGCATGGATGGTCACGCGCAGGTCGAAGGTCTGCTGCCCGCGGCCGCCGCTGTCGCGCCCGGCGAAGGCGCTGCGCAGGCTGTTGAGCACGGCATTGTGGCGGCCGATGGGCTGRCCCACGATGAGGTCGCGCGCATCTTCGAGCGTCTGGCGGATCTTCTCGCCGCCGGGCACTTCGCCGACGCCGGTGTGGCCGGCGCTGTCGGTCAGGATCAGCAGGTTGCGCGTGAAGAACGGGCCGTGCGCGCCACTCAAGTTCATCAGCATGCTGTCGTGGCCCGCGACGGGCACTACGCGCATGCCGGTGACGACGGGCGCGCCCGACACGACTTTGGAAACAACGGATTCAGGACTTGTCATCTTCGGGCTCGGTGCCTCAGTCTGCAGTGATATGGCGAGTGTCGATCAATGTCTTCCATCGCGCCCATTCGCGCAGCTGGAAGGCGGTGAATTCTTCGGGCGTGCTGGCGACGATTTCGAGGCCCTGGTCGAGCATGCGCTTCTTCGTCTCGGGGTCCTGCATCGCGGCGATCACCGCGTCGCTCAGCTTCTTCTTCAGGGCGGACGGCAGTCCCTTGGGCGCGGCCATGCCTTGCCACGAGTAGACCTCGGCGCCCTTCACACCGGCCTCGGCCAGCGTGGGCACGTCGGGCAGCACGGGCGAGCGCCTGTCGCCGGTGACGGCAATGGCGCGCAGCTTGCCCGCGCGGATGTGCGGCAGCACGGCATTCACGTTCTGGAACGAGAAGTCGACCTGGTTGCCCAGCAGGTCATTGACCGCCGGAGCGCCGCCCTTGTAAGGCACGTGCACGCCCTCGGTCTTGCTCTGCTGCCAGAACAGCTCGGCCGAGAGATGGTCGGACGAGCCGTTGCCCGAACTCGCGAACGAGACCTTGCCGGGCGTCTTGCGCAGCAGCGCCAGCACATCGGCCACGGTGTGCTCGGGCCGCGCGACGTTGGCGACCAGCACGTTGGGCGCCTGCACGGGCACGCTGATGTAGTCGAAGTCCTTGGTGGCGTCGTAGGGCACGCTCTTCTGCAGGTGCGGCGTGACGACGAAGGCGCCGAGCGAGGACACCAGCAGCGTGTAGCCGTCGGGTGCCGCGCGCTTGACCTGGCCGGTGCCGATCGTGCCGGTCGCGCCGGGCCGGTTGTCGACGACGAAGCTGCCGCCGAGCCTGGTCTGCAATTGCAGCGCCAGTGCGCGCGCCACCATGTCGGTGGAGCCGCCGGCGGGGAACGGTACGACGATGGTCACCGGCTTCTGCTGCGGCCATGCGTCGGCTTGCGCCGAGGCATGCAGGGGCAGCAGCGCGGTGACGGCCAGCGCGAGGCCCGTCGCCAGAAAACCTCTCTTCTTCATTCGCGCAACCGATCAGGAAGTGATGCGCACGGCCTGACGGGCTAACAGCTTCCAGTCACCGCCGCCCTGCTTCTGCCAGACGCCGAGAATCTTGAGCGCCACCTTGCCGGGCTTGCCCGAATCGATGGTGTCGGCCGCCAGCGTGTGGCGCACGATGGCGGTGTTGGCGTCGACCACCTTGATGGTCTGGTCGGTGATCGTGATGCTCACGAAGTCCGACTTGCCGTCGAGCAGGTCGCTGATGAAGCTGGCCTTGGTGTCGACCTTGCCGCCCGAGTGGCCGTAGCTCAGGTCGTCGGACACGAGTGCGCCCAGCGCTGCAGCGGTCGGATCGACCATCGCGATGCGCAGCCGCTCGGCAGCCGCAGCCACCGCAGGCTGGGCCGATGATGCGCCGCCACCGCCGGCGGGCGCGATGTTGGCGCAGCCCGCGAACATCGCGACCGAAGCGGCAATGAGGAAAAGTTTTTTGACGAGCATGTCGTTGTCTCCTGTTGTTGTGTCTTGTGCTGCCGACTGCAAAGCCGGTCCGCTTACTGCGGGCCGAGGGTGGCGATCAACGCCTTCAGCTCTTCCATCTCGGCCGGCTTGAGGTCGGTGAGCGGCGCGCGCACCGGGCCTGCGTCGTGGCCGACGATCTTGGCGCCCGCCTTCACGATGCTCACCGCGTAGCCCGGCGTGCGGTTGCGCAGCTCGAGGTAGGGCATGAAGAAGTTCTTCAGCAGGCGGTGCTGCGTCGGCAGGTCGTCGGCCGCGACCGCGTGGTAGAAGTCCATCGCCGTCTTCGGGATGAAGTTGAAGACCGCCGACGAATACACCGGCGTGCCCATGGCCTTGTAGGCCGCTGCATAGACTTCCGCCGTGGGCAGGCCGCCCAGGTAGGCGAATCGGTCGCCCATCTTCTGGTAGATCGCGACCATCGCCTCGATGTCGCCCACGCCGTCCTTGAAGCCGACGAGGTTCGGGTTGCGCTCGGCCAGGCCGGCCAGCGTGTCGGGCTTGAGGCGGCTGGACGCGCGGTTGTAGACGATCACGCCGAACTTCACGCTCTTGCACACGGCCTCGACGTGCGCGGCCAGGCCTTCCTGGCCGGCTTCGGTGAGGTAGTGCGGCAGCAGCAGGATGCCGTGCGCGCCGGCCTTCTCGGCGGCTTGTGCGCACTGGATCGCAAAGCGCGTCGGGCCGCCGGCGCCGGCAATGATCGGCACCACGCCGCGGCAGGTGTCGACCGCGGCCTGGATGATGCCGGGGTACTCGTCGCCGGTCAGCGAGAAGAACTCGCCGGTGCCGCCTGCGGCGAACAGCGCGCTCGCGCCGTAGGGGGCGAGCCACTCGAGACGCTCGACGTAGCCCTTCTTGTTGAAGTCGCCGTTGCTGTCGAAGTCGGTCAACGGGAACGAGARCAGGCCGGAGCCCATGATGGTCTTGAGTTCTTGCGGGTTCATCGGGAAAAGTCCAGTGAAGATTTGGATGAGGAAAAAGAAAAGGGGTGGTGGCCGGTCAGTCGAGCTTGACGCTGGCCTCTTTGATCACCTGAGCCCAGCGCGCACGTTCTTTCGCGAAGAACTGGTCCTGCTCGGGCGCGGTCATGGTCACGACCTCGGCGCCCTGCCCCGCGAGGCGGGYGCGGATGTCGGGCGTGCGGATGATGCGGACCAGCTCCTTGTTGAGGCGGGCAATCACCGCATCGGGCGTGCCACGCGCCGCGACCACGCCCTGCCATGTGCCCGACTCGTAGCCGGGCACACCCTGCTCCGCGATGGTCGGCACGTTGCCGATCAGCGGCATGCGCGTCGGCTTGGACACTGCAATCAGCTTGAGCTTGCCGCTCTGGACATGCGGATAGGTGGCGAGCATGCCGTTCATCAGCACCTGCGTCTGACCCGACACGGTGTCGAGCACGGCCTGCACGCCGCCCTTGTAGGGCACGTATTCCCACTTGGCGCCGCTCTTGCGCTGCAGCTCGACGCCCGCGAGGTGGGCGGTGCTGCCGCTGGCGGTGACGGCGAAGTTGAGATCGCTCTTCTTCGAGAGTTCGACGAGCTCCTTCAGCGTGCTGGCCTGCACCGAGGGGTGCACCACCAGCAGGTGCGGCGAATACGCCAGCATGGCCACGCTGCGCAGGTCCTTCGAGGGATCGAACGGCAGCTTGGGGTACAGYGACGGGCTGATGGCCAGCGCGCCGAGGTCGCACAGCATCACGGTGTGGCCGTCGGCCGGGGCCTTGGCCAGCATGTCGGCGCCGAGGTTGCCGTTGGCACCCGCGCGGTTCTCGATCACCACCGGCTGGCCCAACGCATCCGACAGCGGCTGGCTGATGGAGCGCGCAATGATGTCGGACGACCCGCCCGGCGGGTACGGAACGATGAGCTTGATCGGCTTGGACGGCCAATTTCCGCCGCTGCCTTGCGCGAATGCGCGCACCGGCAAGCTGGCGGCCAAGGTCGTGGCCAGGGCGGCGCCGAGTGCGCCGCGTCGATTGATGGTCATGTGATGCCTCCAGTTATTCGATGTGCCCCATGGCTTCGCCCGGGTGTCCGAGCGAGTGATCAGTCATCGTACAACTAGAAAAACAGCTTGTCGAGCGTTGAATGCAAAAAAAATCAGCGCGAAGGGGGCTTGTCGGGCGAAGCGGCGCCCGCCGCCTCGGCTTTTGCCTTCTGCTGCTGCGCGGCCTCCTGCGCCATGCGCAGGCGCTCGCGGCTGTTGGTCAGGTGGATGCGCATGGCGGCGCGCGCCGACTCGGGATCCTTGCGCGCGATCGCCGCATAGATCTCTTCGTGCTCGCGATTGACGCGGCTCAGGTACGCGCCGCCGTCCTGGATGCGGATGGCGCTGATGCGCGTGCGCGGAATGATCGTGGTGCCCAGGTGCCGCATGATGTCGGCGAAATACGGGTTGCCGGTCGACTGCGCGATCTGCAGGTGAAAGCGGAAATCGGGCGCCACGGTGTCGCCGGCGGTCGCCACGTTGTGCTCGAAGTCGTCGAGCGCCTGGCGCATCGCCACCAGCTGCTCGTCGGTGCGGCGGCTCGCCGCCAGCCCGGCCGATTCCGTCTCGAGGCTGATGCGCAGCTCCAGCACGGCCAGCACATCGACCGAGGCGGCGATCTCGCCGGGGTCGAGGCGGAACACGCCGCCCGGCCGCGGCTGCAGCACGAAGGTGCCCACGCCGTGCAGCGTCTCGACCAGCCCGCCGGCCTGCAGCTTCGACAGCGCCTCGCGCACCACCGTGCGGCTCACGCCGTAGGCCTGCATGATGGCCGACTCGGTGGGAAGCTTGTCCCCCGGGCGCAGCGACTGGCTGCGGATTTTTTCGCCCAGGTCTTCCACCAGTCCGTGCGCCAGGCCGCGGGCACGCTGGCGCGGCCGCCCCACGAAGGACGTGCCACCCGCGGCTTCTGCCGCCGCATCGGAAACCAAGGGATTACCCGCAGTCGTCTGGACCATGGCCACGATAATAATCCTCAATTAGTTGTACGACAACAGATAACTCATCACTTGGACCGCTCCGAGGGCCGCTGCGTGAAGCATTCGACGACCTGGCTGCACCGGCATCGTACCGGCGGCCTCCGGTGACTGCCCCGCCGCGCCACCCCATTCATCACACCCCGGAAAAAAATGCCGACGCCTCAACAAGCCTCCAACAACAAGCTCGAACGCCTCCTGCTGACCGGCGCGGCAGGCGGCCTGGGCAAGGTGCTGCGCGAGCGCCTCAAGCCGTATGCCAGGGTGCTGCGCCTGTCCGACATCGCCGCATTGGCCCCGGCCGCGGACGCGAGCGAGGAAGTGGTGCCCTGCGACCTCTCGGACAAGGCCGCGGTGCATGACCTGCTGGYCGGCTGCGACGCGATCGTGCACCTCGGCGGCGTGTCCGTCGAGCGCCCGTTCGAGGAAATCCTCGAAGCCAACATCAAGGGCATCTTCAACGTCTACGAAGCCGCGCGCCGCCACGGCGTCAAGCGCGTGGTGTTCGCCAGCTCCAACCATGTGATCGGCTTCTACAAGCAGACCGAGCACATCGACGCGCATGCCGCGCGCCGGCCCGACGGCTACTACGGCCTGTCGAAGTCCTTCGGCGAGGACATGGCGCAGTTCTACTTCGACCGCTGGGGCATCGAGACGGTCAGCATCCGCATCGGCTCGTCGTTCCCCGAGCCGCTCAACCGCCGGATGATGAGCACCTGGCTCAGCTACCGCGACCTGACCACGCTGATCGAGAAGTCGCTCTTCACGCCGGACGTGAAGCACACGATCGTCTACGGCATGTCGAACAACCGCGACGTGTGGTGGGACAACGGCGCCGCTGCCCACCTGGGCTTCGTGCCGCAGGACGGCTCCGAGGTGTTCCGCGACAAGGTCGAGGCACAGCCGCCGGTCGCGCCGACCGACCCCAACGCCATCTACCAGGGCGGCGCCTTCACCGCGCAAGGGCCCTTCGGCGATGCCAGCTGAGCTCGTTCTCGACGCACGCAACGGCACCGGTGAAAGCCCGGTGTGGCATGCCGCGGAGCAGGCGCTGTATTGGGTCGATATCCCGGCGCGCGCGCTGCACCGCTGGCATGCGAGCGAAGGCCACGCGCAATGGCATGCGAATGAAATGATCGCCTGCATCGCACCGCGTGCCGATGCGCCGGGCACATGGATTGCAGGCATGGAAAGCGGCCTGTTCTCGCTGCAGCCGCAGGCCGGCGGCACGCTGGCAGCCACATCGCTCGCGCACGTCGAGCACGCAGCGCCGGCCATGCGCTTCAACGATGGCCGCTGCGACCGCCAAGGCCGCTTCTGGGCCGGCACGATGCTGCGCGACATGGCCGCCGGCGCACGCGTCGGTCGCCTCTACAGCTACGGCAAAGGCAGCGACAGCGCTGCCATGTGCCTGGACGATTTCATCGTCCCCAACGGCCTCGCCTTCAGCCCCGACGGCCGCACGATGTACCTCTCGGATTCGCATCCCACCGTGCAGGCCGTCTGGGCCTTCGACTACGACACCGACACGGGCACGCCGAGCAACCGCCGCCTGTTCGTCGACATGAAGCCCCTGCCCGGCCGTCCCGATGGCGCAGCCATGGACGCCGACGGCTGCTACTGGATCTGCGGCAACGACGCGGGCCTGGYGYACCGCTTCACGCCCGATGGCCGGCTCGACCGCTCGCTGGCGGTGCCGGTCAAGAAGCCGGCGATGTGCGCCTTCGGCGGCCCGGCGCTCGACACGCTCTTCGTCACCTCCATCCGGCCCGGCGGCACCGACCTGTCGGACCAGCCGCTGGCCGGCGGCGTGTTCGCGCTGCGGCCCGGCGTCACCGGCGTTCCGGAGGCGGCGTTCGGCATCTGAGTTTTTTCTGAAGCCCCTTTTTTTTCGACAACCACCAAGCAGAGGACGAGACAAATGAAATTCACCAAGACCCTTATCGCAATTTCCGCGTGCGCCGCAGCCGCGCTGACCACATTGGCTGCACACGCCACCGAGTTCCGCTCGGCCGACATCCATCCCGACGACTATCCGACCGTGACCGCGGTCAAGTTCATGAGCGAACGGCTCAAGGCGCTGTCGGGCGGCAAGCACACCATCAAGGTGTTCAACAACAGCTCCCTCGGCAGCGAGAAGGACACCATCGAGCAGACCAAGATCGGCGCGCTGCAGATGGTGCGCGTGAACATCGCACCGATGAACAACATCTGCGCCGAGACGCAGGTGCCGACCATGCCCTTCCTGTTCCGTTCGGTCGACCACCTGCACAAGGTGCTCGACGGCCCGATCGGCGAAGAGATCCTGAAGTCGTGCGAGAAGCAGGGCTTCGTCGGCCTCGCCTACTACGACAGCGGCGCGCGCTCGATGTTCACGGCCAAGAAGCCGGTGCGCACTTTTGCCGACATGAAGGGCCTGAAGGTCCGCGTGCAGCAGTCCGACCTGTGGGTGTCGATGCTCGAAGCCATGGGCGCCAACGCCACGCCGATGCCCATGGGCGAGGTCTACACGGGCCTGAAGACCGGCCTGATCGACGCCGCCGAGAACAACTACCCCACCTATGAAAGCGCACGCGCCTTCGAAGTGGCCAAGTACTACAGCAAGACCGAGCACTCGATGGCGCCCGAAATGCTGCTGTTCTCCAAGCGCGCGTGGGACAAGCTCTCGACCGAGGAACAAGGCTGGATCCGCCAGGCCGCCAAGGAGTCGGTGCCCTACATGCGCAAGCAGTGGGAAGAGCGCGAGATCAAGTCGCTCGCCACGGTGAAGGCCGGCGGCGCCGAGATCATCGACGTCGACAAGGCCCCGTTCCAGGCCGCGATGAAGCCGGTGTACGACAAGTTCATCACCGACGCGAAGCTCAAGGACCTCGTCAAGCGCGTGCAGGACACGAAGTAAGTCCGCCCCCTCGACCTGGCTCCTCCCCTTCCTTCCCCCTCCGGGGGGAAGGGCAAAGAAATCTATGTACACCAAACTTTGCCGCACCCTCGCCCGTGCCTGCATGTGGTTGGGCATCTTCGGTCTCGTCGCGGTGATCTGCGCCGTGAGCTGGCAGGTGTTCGGCCGCTATGTGCTCAACAACACCCCCACCTGGGCTGAAAGCCTCGCGCTGCTGCTGGTGATCTACGTCACGATGTTCGGCGTGGCCGTCGGCGTGCGCGACGCGGGCCACATCGGCCTCGAATCGTTCCTCGTGCTCGCGCCCGACTGGCTGCGGCTGAAGATGGAATACCTGATCCACGCGCTGATCCTGACCTTCGGCCTGGCCATGGCCTGGAACTGCGCCTCGCTCGCCGAATCGGTGTGGGACTACAGGCTGCCCACGCTCTGGATTTCCGAGGGCTGGAAGTACGTGCCCGCCTCGGTGGCCGGCGTCCTCATCGTGATGTTCTCCATCGAACACATCATCGCGCTCGCCCAAGGCCGCGAAGTCGAACCCGCCTGGGGCTGAACCGCATCATGACGATCCCTCTCCTCATTCTTTGCCTCTCGTTCACGCTCTTCCTGCTGCTGGGCGTGCCGGTCGCTTTCTCCATCGGCCTTTCGGCCCTGGCCACGCTGCTCTATGAAGGCTTGCCGCTCGAGGTGGGCTTCCAGCAGATGACCTCGGGCATGGGCATCTTCTCGTTCCTCGCGATTCCGTTCTTCATCTTTGCCGGCGAGCTGATGCTCTACGGCGGCATCGCGGACCGCATCGTCAACTTCGCGCGCAATCTCGTGGGCCATGTGCGCGGCGGCCTCGGCATGTCGAACGTGGTGGCCTGCACGCTGTTCGGCGGTGTCTCGGGCTCGCCCGTGGCGGACGTCTCGGCCATGGGCGCCGTGATGATCCCGATGATGAAAAAAGAGGGCTATCACGCCGACTACGCAGTCAACGTGACGACCCACGCGGCACTGGTGGGCGCGCTGATGCCGACCAGCCACAACCTGATCATCTATTYGCTCGCAGCGGGCGGCAAGGTGTCGATCGCGGCGCTGATCCTGGCGGCACTGCTGCCGGCGGCGGTGCTCACGCTCAGCAACCTCGCAGCCGCCTACCTGGTGGCGGTGAAGCGCGGCTATCCGGCCGGCAGCTTCCCGGGCTGGTCCATCGTGGCGCGCTCGTTCGCGGCGGCGCTGCCGGGCCTGTTCATCGTGGTGCTGATCCTCGGCGGCATTCTGTCGGGCATCTTCACGGCCACCGAATCGGCCGCCGTGGCGGTGCTCTATGCGCTGGCCCTGACGATCTTCGTCTACCGCACGTTGAAGTGGGAGCACTTCGTCAAGGCGGCCTCGAAGGCCGTGCGCACCACCGGCGTGRTCCTGCTGCTGATCGGCATCTCGAGCACTTTCGGCTACCTGATCAGCCTCTACGGCGTGGCCGAACTCACGGGCCAGATGCTGTCGCAGATCACGAGCACGCCATGGGTGATCTTCCTGCTCATCAACATCATCCTGTTCGTGCTGGGTACCTTCCTCGACATGGCGGCGACGATCCTGCTGTGCACCCCGATCTTCCTGCCCATTGCCCAACACTACGGCATGAGTTCGGTGCAGTTCGGTATCGTGATGCTGATCAACTGCGCGCTCGGCCTCAACACGCCGCCGGTGGGCACCACGCAATTCGTCGGTTGCGCGATCGGCGGCGTGTCGGTGGGCACGGTGATGAAGACCATCTGGCCGTTCTACGGCGCGCTGATCTTCGCGCTCGCGGTGGTCACCTTCGTGCCGGCCTTCTCGACGTGGCTGCCGAGCATGTTCATGGTAGTCAAGTAAAAACCGAGAGAGAGGTCCCGCGATGGCCGATTCCGAAAACCGACCGCTCTACATCCGCATGCACGCGGCGGACAACGTCGCCATCGTCGCGAACGATGGCGGCCTGAAGGCCGGCGCCACGTTCGCCGACGGCCTCGCGCTGGTGGACAACGTGCCCCAGGGCCACAAGGTGTCGCTGACCGACCTGGCCGAGGGCGACGCCGTCGTCCGCTACAACGTGGTGATCGGCTACGCGCTGAAGGCACTTCCGCGCGGCAGCTGGGTGCACGAGCGCCTGCTGCAGATGCCGGCGGCGCGCGCCCTCGACGGGCTGCCGATCGCCACGGTCAAGCCGCCCGAGCAGCCACCGATCGAGGGCTACACCTTCGAGGGCTATCGCAACCTCGACGGATCGGTGGGCACCCGCAACATCCTCGCCATCACGCAGACCGTGCAATGCGTGGCGGGCGTGGTCGATTTCGCGGTGCAGCGCATCAAGGCCGAGCTGCTGCCGAAGTACCCCCATGTCGACGACGTGGTGGGCCTGTCGCACAGCTACGGCTGCGGCGTGGCGATCGATGCGCCCGATGCCGTCATCCCGATCCGCACACTGCGCAACATCAGCCTCAACCCGAACTTCGGTGGCGAGGTGATGGTCATCAGCCTGGGCTGCGAGAAGCTGCAGCCCGAGCGCCTGCTGCCGCCGGGCAGCATCCCGCTGGTGGACGAGCGCAATGTGGCCGACGTCGGCACCACGGCGGATGAAAAACTCGACGTGGTGTGCCTGCAGGACGACGCGCATGTCGGCTTCATGTCGATGATCGACTCGATCATGCGGCAGGCCGAGGAACACCTCGAGCGGCTGAATGCCCGCAAGCGCGAGACCGTGCCGGCCAGCGAACTGGTGGTGGGCGTGCAGTGCGGCGGCAGCGATGCATTCTCCGGCGTCACCGCGAATCCCGCCGTGGGCTTCTGCACCGACCTGCTGGTGCGCGCCGGCGCCACCGTGATGTTCTCGGAGGTGACCGAGGTGCGCGACGGCATCGACCAGCTCACCTCGCGCGCGACCACCCCCGCGGTGGCCGAGGCGATGATCCGCGAAATGGCCTGGTACGACGCCTACCTGGATCGCGGCCGCGTCGACCGCAGTGCCAACACCACGCCGGGCAACAAGAAGGGCGGGCTCTCGAACATCGTCGAAAAGGCCATGGGCTCGATCGTGAAGAGCGGCAGCGCGCCGATTGCGGGCGTGGTCGCCCCGGGCGAGAAGGCGAAGCAGAAAGGCTTGCTCTATGCCGCGACGCCCGCCAGCGACTTCATCTGCGGCACGCTGCAGCTGGCCGCCGGCATGAACCTGCACGTGTTCACCACCGGCCGCGGTACGCCCTACGGCCTGGCCGAGGTGCCGGTGATCAAGGTCGCCACGCGCAGCGATCTCGCGCGCCGCTGGCACGACCTGATGGACGTGAACGCGGGCCGCATCGCCGACGGCGACGCCACCATCGAGGACGTGGGCTGGGAGCTGTTCCGGCTGATGCTCGACGTGGCGAGCGGCAGGAAGAAGACCTGGGCCGAGCACTGGAAGCTGCACAACGCGCTGGTGCTCTTCAACCCCGCGCCCGTGACCTGACCTCGAAAGGAAACATCCATGGAAGACCTCAAGGACAAGACCGCGCTGGTCACCGGCGCCAGCACCGGCATCGGCGCCGCGGTGGCCGTTGCGTTCGCCGCGCGCGGCATGCGCGTGGCGGTGCACTACAACAGCTCGGCCGATGCGGCGAACCAGGTCGTCGCGACGATCCGCGCGGCGGGCGGCACGGCCTTCGCGGTGCAGGCCGATGTGCGCGACACCGCCGCGATCCGCGAATGCGTGAAGCAGACCACGGCGCAGTTCGGCCGCATCGACGTGCTGGTGAACAACGCCGGCAGCCTGGTCAAGCGCGTGCCCATCGCCGAGTTCGACGATGCGCTGTTCGACGAAGTGATGCACATCAACGCGCGCTCGGTGCTCGCGTTCTGCCGCGAGGTGGTTCCGCTCATGCGCACCCAGGGCGGCGGCAACATCATCAACGTGACCTCGGTCGCGGCACGCACCGGCGGCGGGCCGGCCGCGTACCTGTACGCGGGCTCGAAGGGCTTCGTGAGCACCGCGACGCACGGGCTGGCGAAGGAACTCGTGGGCGACCGCATCCGCGTCAACGCGGTGGCGCCGGGCGTGATCCAGACGCCCTTCCAGGACCGCTTCTCGACGCCCGCGATGCTGGAGAACTTCAGGGCGAGCATTCCAATGGGCCGCATCGGCGAGCCCGAGGAATGCGTCGGCGCCTTTCTCTACCTCGCCTCGGAGCAGCTCTCGGGCTATGTCACCGGGCAGGTGATTGAAGTGAACGGCGGGCAGTACATGCCCTGACGCGCGAGGAACACGAGGACGTCTTTCGAGGCGTGCAGGATCAGATCAACAACGGAGACAACGACATCATGAGAAGAAGCAGATTCCTTCGCGGCCTCGCCGCCCTCTCGGCCACGGCGACGCTCTCGCTCGGACTGGCCGCAACAGCCGCGGCGCAGGCCAACGACTTTCCGAACCGCACGATCGAGCTGCTGGTGCCCTACCAGCCCGGCGGCGGCACCGACGGCCTGGCACGCGCTTTTTCCGAAGCGAGCCGCAAGCACATCGCGCAGAGCATCGTGATCGTCAACCGCCCCGGCGCCGGCGGCGCCATCGGCTGGACCGAGGTGATCAACGCCAAGCCCGACGGCTACAAGCTCGCGGTGCTCACGGTCGAACTGCTCACGCTGCCGCACCTGGGCCTGGCCAAGTTCAACTACGACGACTTCCAGCCGATTGCCCAACTCAATGCCGATCCGGCCGCGATCACCGTCAAGGCCGATGCGCCGTGGAACACCATCGAGGAATTCCTCGCCGCAGCGAAGAAGTCGCCCGAGAGCATCCGCGTGGGCAACTCGGGCAACGGCTCGATCTGGCACCTCGCGGCCGCAGCGCTGGAAGACAAGACCGGCACCCGGTTCGGCCACATCCCGTTCCAGGGTGCGGCGCCCGCGGTGCTGGCGCTGCTGGGCGGCCACATCGAGGCGGTGGCGGTGAGCCCGGCCGAGGTGACGACGCATGTGCAGGGCGGCAAGCTCAAGGTGCTGATGGTGATGGCCGACAAGCGCGTGAAGGGCTTCGAGAAAGTTCCCACCGCCAAGGAGCGCGGCATCGACCTGTCGATCGGCACCTGGCGCGGCCTCGGCGCGCCGAAGAACACGCCACCCGAAGTGATGGCGAAGCTGCGCGAGATCACGGCCAAGACCGCGGCCGAGCCGCTGATGCATGAAGTGATGGACAAGCAGAACCTGGGCTACGTCTACACCGACGGCGCGGCGTTCAAGGAAACGCTGGCCAAGGACAACGCGTATTTCAAGGCGTTGATCACCAAGCTGAACATCAAGCCATGACCATGCATCGCTCACTCCGCGCCGGATTTGTGTTGTTGCTGTCGATGGCCGCCGCTCACGCGTCGGCCGCGACCTGGGTCTACGTGTCGAACGCCGACAGCCAGGAAATCTCGGTGCTCGCGCTGGACCGCGACAAGGGCTCGCTGACGCCGGTGCAGACGCTCAACGTCGGCGGCACGGTGATGCCGATGGCGGTGAGCCACGACAAGCGCGTGCTGTATGCCGCGCTGCGCTCGCAGCCGTTCCGCGTGGCCAGCCTCTCGATCGACGCCGCCACCGGCAAGCTGCAGAAGCTCGGCGAGGCGCCGCTGGCCGACAGCATGGCCAACATCGACCTCGACGCGAGTGGCAAGTGGCTCTTCGCCGCTTCGTACGGGGGCAACAAGATCACGGTCAATGCGATCGGCAAGGACGGCGCGGCAGGTGCGGTCCACCAACTGGTCCAGACCGCGCCCAACGCGCATGCGATCCATGCGGATGCAAGCAACCGCTTCGTGCTCGCAACCAGCCTGGGCGGCGACAACGTATCGAGCTGGCGCTTCGATGCCGAGAAGGGCTTGCTGTCGCCGAACGATCCGCCGCTCACCACCACGGCCGCAAAAGCGGGGCCGCGCCACTTCGCCTGGGACAAGGCGCAGCGCCATGTCTACCTGCTGGACGAGCTGGATGCGGCACTGCATGTGTTCGCGTGGGATGCCGCACGCGGCACGCTGAAGCTGGTGCAGAGCACGACCACGCTGCCCGCCGGCTTCAGCGGCAAGCCCTGGGCCGCCGACCTGCACCTGACGCCCGACGGGCGCTATCTGTACGCGTCGGAACGCACGTCGAGCACGCTGTCGGCATTCAAGGTCGATGCCGCAACCGGGCAACTGCAGCCGCTCGGCCAGACCCCGACCGAGAAGGTCCCGCGCGRCTTCGCGATCGACCCGAGCGGTCGCTACCTGATCGCCGCGGGGCAGGAGTCGCACAGCATTTCGCTCTACGCCATCGATGCCGCGACGGGCGCACTCGGCAAGCCCGAGCGCCTGGCCGTGGGCAAGAACCCGAACTGGATCGAGATCGTGGACATGCCCTGACCGGCCGAAGTCCATCGGACATTCAACATAGCTACTGGAGACAACGCACATGCAACGCCGCACACTGATTCGAACCGCCCTCGCCTCTTCGCTCGCCACGGCCCTGCCCGTGTTCGCGCAAAGCAGCAACAACTGGCCGACGGGCAAGGCCATCACCTACCTCGTGCCCTTTCCCGCAGGCGGCACCACCGACGTGCTGGGCCGGCTGATCGGGCAGAAGCTCGGCACCGTGCTGGGCACGAGCGTGATCGTCGACAACAAGGGCGGCGCGGGTGGCAGCGTCGGCTCCGAGATCGGCGCACGCGCAGCGCCGGACGGCTTCACGCTGGTGGGCGGCACGATCAGCTCGCACGCAATCAACGTGAGCCTGTACCCCAAGCTCGGCTACGACCCGCAGAAGTCGTTCGCCCCGGTGACGCTGATCGGCACCAATCCGGTGGTGCTGGTGGTGAACCAGGCCAGCCCGTACAAGACATTGAAGGACGTGCTCGAAGCGAGCAAGACGAAGTCGGGCGGCCTCTCGTCGGCCTCGGCGGGCACGGGCACATCGCAGCACCTGGCGCTGGAACTGCTGGCATTCAAGTCGGGCGTGAAGTTCACGCACATTCCCTACAAGGGCAGCGGCCCGGCCATCCAGGACGTGATCGGCGGCCAGGTCGACATGATGTTCGACACCACGGTGGTCGCGGGCCCGCACATCCAGAGCGGCAAGCTGCGCGCCATCGCCGTGACCTCGGCCAAGCGCCTGGCCTCGATGCCCGATGTGCCGACGGTGGCCGAGTCGGGCCTGCAGGGGTTGAAGGATTTCGAGGTGGTGTCGTGGCAGGCGATCTTCGTGCCCGCGGGAACACCGGCGCCTGTGGTCGATCGTCTGCACACCGAGATTCGCAAGATCCTCGCGACACCCGAGATGCAGGACAAGCTCAAGGGCTTCGGCATGGAGCCGGCGGATCTCTCGACGGCGCAGGTCGCAGCCTTCCAGAAGGCTGAAGTGGAGAAGTGGGCGCAGGTGATCAAGGCTGCCGGGATCAAGGCGGATTAGTCGTCGCGGGGGCGGCGTCAACGTTGCGCGGCATACCCGGGGGCTTTTGTTTCGGGGTGCGTGCATTCGGGGCGCGTGCACAGGCCACCGGGTGCTCCCCTCCGCGAATGTCCCCCGGGGGCTGCGCCCCCTCCTCCTTTATTTCGCTGCGGGGAGCACCCGGTGCCCTGCGCACGATGGGCACGGCTCTGGTGCTGGCCGATCAACCACGGCTCTGAACGATCACGCTGGCGGTGTACTCTGCGCAGCGAAATAAAGGAGGAGGCCTGCGGCCCTAGGCCGCGCCGGGGGACATTCGCGGAGCAGAGCACACCGTCGGCGTGATCGCGCCCCGAACAACGGCACCCCAAACACGACAACGCGGCGAACAGAAAAGCAAGGCTTCCGTTTCAGGAGCCAAGACCCGAGGGAAGCCTCCTACGCCCCCCGAGGAAACCGCTTTATAGAATGCCCCTCCAATCCGCATTCGAGGCTTCCCCCAACGTGTCCGACCGCTCAGCAGTTCTGCCCCAATACCTGTTCCCCAAGCAGGCACTGACCAATTTCGCCGGCTGGGTTGCGGGGAAGGAACGCGGTGCCGTCACGACGTGGATCATTCGCCGCTTCGTCGCCAAGTACGGCGTCGACATGGGCGAGGCCCTCGAGTCCGACATCCACCACTACAAGAGCTTCAACCAGTTCTTCACGCGTGCCCTCAAGCCCGGCATGCGCCCACTCGCGCAGGCCGACCTGGTCTGCCCCGTGGAYGGCGCCATCAGCCAGTTCGGCGCCATCGAAGGCGACCAGATCTTCCAGGCCAAGGGCCACAACTACACCACCACCGCACTGGTCGGCGGCGACGCCGCGCTGGCCGCGAAATTCGCGGACGGAAGCTTCGCCACGCTCTACCTGAGCCCCAAGGACTACCACCGCATCCACATGCCCTGCGACGGCCGCCTGGTGCGCATGATCCATGTGCCCGGCGACCTGTTCTCGGTCAACCCGACCACCGCGCGCGGCGTGCCCGGCCTCTTCGCGCGCAACGAGCGCGTGGTCTGCGTCTTCGAGTCCGCGCGCGGCCCCTTCGTGCTGGTGCTCGTGGGCGCCACCATCGTCGGCAGCATGGCCACCGTGTGGCACGGCGTCGTCAATCCGCCGCGCGTCGGCGAGCTGCGCGAATGGCACTACGACGACCAGCAGATCGACATCCGCAAGGGCGACGAGATGGGCCGTTTCTTGCTCGGGTCCACCGTCGTCATGCTGTTCCCGGCGCCTGCGCTGGCTTTCAATCCCGATTGGTCGCCCACCCGCGCGATCCGTCTGGGCGAAGCCATGGCCAATTTCGCGAATTTGTGAGGCTTTGTCTCACAACCCGCATGCAGCATACCCTCACAGCTATAAAACTAGTAGCATTCTCATCCTTTGCGCTATAGTCGTCGGCCAGCCAGACGGTCCATAACCAATCACAAACAAGAATGCGAGGCATCGGCCTGTTCCAGGTCCATGGCCCGCCCAGCTTCGAGGAGATGATGTCGATGAGTACCAAGGAAAACGCAGCCGTCAGCCAGTTGCTCGCACTGCTCGAGGCCCGCTATGCGCTGCGTGTGCTCTGGGCCCTGCGCGACGGTCATGCCCAGACCTTCCGCCTGCTGCAGGACAGCGTCGGCGGCATCACTCCCAATACGCTCAACACCCGCATCAAGGAACTGCGCGAGGCCGGCATCGTCAGCCACGGCAGCGACGGGTATTGCCTCACCCTCAGCGGGCAGGACCTGCTCAAGCGCCTCTCCGACCTGCAGGCCTTCGCCGGCAAATGGCAGCTGGGCCAGATCAAGAAGGCCGCCGCCCCCGTGGCGCCCGCACCGGTTGCGGCACCGGCCGCACCTGTCGTTCCGTCCCCTCCCCCCTCTTCTCCCCCTCCTCCCCCTCCTCCCCCTCCTCCACCGCCCCCCGCTGCGCCCTCCGACTCGACGAGCTGAGCGGGCCGCCGGCCCGGCATCGGTAAACTCCGCGCCTTCGATCCAATTCACCATTCCATCGACGCAAGGAGCGTTTCCCATGCCTACCACCCCCTCCGGCCTGCAATACGAAGACACCGAAGTCGGCACCGGCGCCGAAGCCAAGGCTGGCCAGCACGTGCACGTGCACTACACCGGCTGGCTCTACAACGACGGCGTGCAAGGCGCCAAGTTCGATTCGAGCCGCGACCGCAACGACCCGTTCGCGTTCTCGCTGGGCGCCGGCCAGGTCATCAAGGGCTGGGACGAAGGCGTGGCCGGCATGAAGATCGGCGGCAAGCGCACGCTGATCATCCCCGCATCGCTGGGCTATGGCGCCCGCGGCGCCGGCGGCGTGATTCCCCCGAACGCCACCCTGAAATTCGACGTCGAACTCCTGGACGCACACTGATTTAGGCTCGCCCCCAGGCTGCCCACTTCGTGTGGCCGCCAACCCTCTGCCGGGGGCAACACCTGCGGCCCGGCGAAGCCGGTTCCGCGGTGTTTCGCGAGGGAACACCCTCAAAACCCTGTGTAGCGGCCCTTTTTTCGCCACATTTTTTCGCTTGAAATGCCCTAGGCCAGCCCCAACTGGCTGGCTATCGTTTGTTTCCCGGCTCCCGCCGGTTCTTTGAAAATGTCTGACCCGCAACAATCCGCACAGAATTCGCAAATGCTGCAAGGCGAGCCCAGCCCCGAAGAACTGGAGGCTGCACAAGCCGCCAATGAAGCCGAGGCGCTGGACGCCCTGGCCGTGGCCCAAGGCGAACTCGCTGCCTTGCAGACCCGGAATACCGAATTGGCCGATCAGTACCTGCGCGCCCAGGCCGACGTTCAAAACGCCCGCCGCCGCGCCGACGAAGAAATTACCAAGGCCCGCAAATTCGCGGTCGAGGCCTTTGCCGAGAGCCTGCTGCCGGTGACCGACAGCCTCGAAGCCGGCCTGGCGATCAAGGACGCCACGCCCGAGCAGATCCGCGAAGGCGCCGAAGCCACGCTGCGCCAGCTCAAGAGCGCGCTCGAACGCAACAAGGTGATCGAAGTGGCCCCCGCCCCCGGCACCAGGTTCGACCCGCACCAGCACCAGGCCATCTCGGTCGTGCCCGCCGACCAGGAACCCAACACCGTGGTGAACGTGCTCCAGAAGGGCTACACCATCAACGAGCGCGTGCTGCGCCCGGCGCTGGTCACGGTCAGCGCGCCGAAGTAACCGATCGCACAGCGCACACGATTCCCACAGGAAATCCCCGCTCCGTCCCTTGAATCGAGCCGGGTTATCCACAAGTTCATAACAACATATTTTTCAGGCTTTCAGGAGTAAAGAACATGGCAAAGATCATCGGCATCGACCTCGGCACCACCAATTCGTGCGTGTCGATCATGGAAGGCAACACCACGCGTGTGATCGAGAACTCGGAAGGTGCGCGCACCACGCCATCGATCGTCGCGTACCAGGAGGACGGTGAAGTCCTCGTCGGTGCCTCGGCCAAGCGCCAGGCCGTCACCAATCCCAGGAACACGCTGTACGCGATCAAACGCCTGATCGGCCGCAAGTTCGAGGAAAAGGAAGTCCAGAAGGACATCGACCTGATGCCCTACACCATCGCGAAAGCCGACAACGGCGACGCATGGGTCGAAGTGCGCGGCAAGAAGATCGCCCCGCAGCAGGTCAGCGCCGACATCCTGCGCAAGATGAAGAAGACCGCCGAAGACTACCTCGGCGAAACCATCACCGAAGCCGTGATCACGGTGCCGGCCTACTTCAACGACGCGCAGCGCCAGGCCACCAAGGACGCCGGCCGCATCGCGGGCCTCGACGTCAAGCGCATCATCAACGAACCCACCGCTGCAGCCCTGGCCTTCGGCCTCGACAAGCAGGACAAGGCCGACCGCAAGATCGCCGTGTATGACCTCGGCGGCGGTACCTTCGACATCTCGATCATCGAGATCGCGGACGTCGACGGCGAGAAGCAGTTCGAAGTGCTGTCGACCAATGGCGACACCTTCCTGGGCGGCGAAGACTTCGACCAGCGCATCATCGACTACATCATTGCCGAGTTCAAGAAAGAGCAAGGCGTCGACCTGAGCAAGGACGTGCTCGCGCTGCAGCGCCTGAAGGAAGCCGCTGAAAAGGCCAAGATCGAGCTGTCGAACAGCGCGCAGACCGACATCAACCTGCCCTACATCACGGCCGACGCCTCGGGTCCGAAGCACCTGAACATCAAGCTCACGCGTGCCAAGCTCGAAAGCCTGGTCGACGAGCTGGTCGAGCGCACCATCGCGCCCTGCCGCCTGGCCATCAAGGACGCCGGCATCAGCGTGTCCGACATCAACGACGTGATCCTGGTCGGCGGCATGACCCGCATGCCCAAGGTGCAGGAAAAGGTGAAGGCCTTCTTCGGCAAGGAACCGCGCAAGGACGTGAACCCCGACGAAGCCGTGGCTGTCGGCGCCGCCATCCAGGGCCAGGTGCTCTCGGGCGACCGCAAGGACGTGCTGCTGCTCGACGTGACTCCGCTGTCGCTCGGCATCGAGACCATGGGTGGCGTCATGACCAAGATGATCTCGAAGAACACCACGATCCCGACCAAGTTCGCGCAGACCTTCTCGACCGCCGAGGACAACCAGCCTGCCGTGACGATCAAGGTGTTCCAGGGCGAACGCGACATCGCCTCGGGCAACAAGCTGCTCGGCGAGTTCAACCTCGAAGGCATTCCGCCGGCATCGCGCGGCACGCCGCAGATCGAGGTGAGCTTCGACATCGACGCCAACGGCATCCTGCACGTCGGCGCCAAGGACAAGGGCACCGGCAAGGAAAACAAGATCACCATCAAGGCGAACTCGGGCTTGAGCGAAGACGAGATCCAGAAGATGGTGAAGGATGCCGAGATCAACGCGGCCGACGACAAGAAGAAGCTCGAGATCGTGCAGGCCCGCAACCAGGGCGAAGCCATGGTGCACAGCGTGAAGAAGTCGCTGGGCGAACATGGTGCGAGCCTCGAAGCCCCCGAGAAGGAAGCGATCGAAACCGCGATCAAGGACCTGGAAGAAGCCCTCAAGGGCGAAGACAAGACCGTGATCGAGGAAAAGACCAACACGCTGATGACGGCAAGCCAGAAGCTCGGCGAAAAGATGTATGCCGAATCGCAGGCTGCGGCAGGCGCCGCGGCCGCCGGAGGCCCGGCTGGCGCGGAAGCTGCTGCAAGCGCGCAGGCCGACGACAACGTGGTCGACGCCGAAGTCAAGGAAGTCAAGAAAGGCTGATCCACAGCCCCTTGACCAAGGCTGGATCACCCCACGGGGTGCTCCAGCCTTTCTCGCTTCAAGTTACCCGAGTTACCGCTGTCTCC
>NZ_JBFUHN010000030.1:0-129627 GCF_056402375.1 Variovorax sp. P4_B10
CCGGTAGCATGCGCATCGGAGGGAGCGCGTTGTCAGTTGTGATTTACGACAAGTCGGGCAGCTTTGGGCCAGGCGTTCATTCCAAAGACCAACCCGCGACTAACCACCTCAACCGGACTGCCGAGCAGGTTTCCCTTTGCGCGGACGCCAGTCACAAGAAGCTGGGTATCGAGGTCTACGAGAGGAAAGTTGAGACTCTCTACCAATGGGCGGCGGAGAAATTTAAGTCCACGAACAATCCGCGCTACCACATAGCGCCCCAGCAGTGGGTCGACCGGGCTCTTGTCGGGGAGGCACTGAGCGACACCTTTGACGCCCTGGTCCTTGAACTAAGAGGCCTGCAGGTGGCCGTGAGACTAGTGCGTTCGCGAGTGACCGACCTTGTTCCTGCCGGCGGCGGAAAGCACAAGGTCGTTTGCGATGACGCGTCGGCCTGGAATGATCTTGCGGCAGATTTCGTATTCCTATGCACTGGACATACTTCCAACATGCCAGCTGCCGGAACACTTGCTGCCGAAATCACGGCGCTAAGCAACGCGGCGACATCCTCCTTGCGGTACGTTCATCATGTTTACCCAATAGAGAAAATAACAAACGAAGTGGTCCCGCCGTCCAGCACGGTTGCGTGCTTAGGAATGGGCCTAGCGGCCATTGACTGCATCAACTGGCTCACCGCAGGCCGCGGTGGCTACTTTGTGGAGGAGGCGGTATCCCGCAAATTGAAGTACATGCCTAGCGGGTTTGAACCTCGCAAGATCTTTCCCATGAGCGAGTCGGGCTTGTTTGTTAGGGCGCGAGCTTTCAACGAGAAAGAGAACGTGGCCGAGCGACGTCACAGCGGGATTGTCTTCAATGAATCGATGTTCGCTTCCCTAAGAAGCACGGAGAAGAGGCAGTGGCCGCGCAAGGACGTCATCGACGCTGAGGTAATACCTCTGCTCGCTTTGGAAATGATGATGCTCTACTACCGCACATTGCTATCGGTGGCGGCCGTTGGCGCAGTGGAAGAGGAAGTCAAGGGTGCTCTGGACCGCCATATCAAAAACCGCCATTTAGGTACAAATGCTTCGACCATCTGGGACGTCTATAGATCAGCCCATGCGCGGTACCGGGGTTACCTAGAGCACCTCGATGTATTGCTGAAATTGCCAGACGAGAAATGCTCGGACCTTGGGCCTGCAGATCACGAGGCGGTCTCTCGGTTTTTGAAGGTTCGCCTGGGCCCCGGGGTTCACACCTTGCTGACTGGAAAACGTCATGCTGATTTTCTGAAGGCGGCGAGGCGTCTCAACAAGGCCCAGTCTCCTTGGGGGCACGATGGTTCGATTCTTCGGCACACCTTTGATTGGAACGAGATCGTGGATCCCCTCGCCAAGCTGGCTGAGGCGGATGATCTACACGCGCAAGCTGCTTCATGGCTGGAGAACGATATTCTTGGCGCAATCCAGGGGAATCTGTCCAATCCAATAAAAGCTGCAATCGATGGAGCAATTCGGGACCTTCGCCCCTGCTTTAGGCAGCAGGTCGAATGGGGTGCCGGTGGCCCATCAGGCACTCGAGATTTGTTTACCAAATGGTATCGTGTTACCAATCGGCTTGCAGTTGGAACGACCCTTGAGCTTATGAGGAAGATGCTAGCTTTGGTGGAGGTCGGAATCGTGGACCTATCATTCTGTCGAGATCCTCTTA
The DNA here is from genome assembly GCF_056402375.1 of Variovorax sp. P4_B10. Lineage (NCBI taxonomy): Bacteria > Pseudomonadati > Pseudomonadota > Betaproteobacteria > Burkholderiales > Comamonadaceae > Variovorax > Variovorax sp. P4_B10. The sequence continues at coordinate 1,690 of NZ_JBFUHN010000030.1, forward strand.
AGGAAGTTAACAGCGAAGGTGTGCGCTTGAAATTTGGTGACCGGTCTAGTGTTGCCAGCGTAGTCTTGAACGCGGTCGTTCATAGATTCAATTTGTCGCTCAGTGACAGTGAGCTGTATCAGAACCTGAGGCGTCGTGGTGTTGTGCGCGAATGGGCTGTCACCGATGGAGCTGAGTCCTACTCTCCTGGTTCGTTGGAGGTTGATAGAGAGAGTCGGCTGGTCGTCGGGGAAAATGGGGTAATTCTTCCTAACATCGTAGCCTTGGGTAGCCCGGTCGATGGCCCGTTCTATTACCGCTTGGCTTTGAGTCGGCCATATGTTTCTGACACGATATTGTTTGATGCGGACCAAGCGGTGAACAGCGTAGTCAGCCATTGGAGTTCATTGCAGGCAAACTCCTGACTGGATTCGCACGGAATTTCATGCCATTTTAACCGTGAACAATTCAGATCATCTCGAAATGCTGAGAAGTGATTTGCTGCTTCTCAGTCGTGTGGCGCAAAAACAAAGGGCGTTCGAGGCCGACACCTACTTCATAGAGGGGAGGGCGACCCTAATTGGTGCCATGGGGCCAAGCGCGAAAGAGTTTGCAATGAATCACTCGTTGTTGGTTGTCAAACCGGACGCAATAGTCGGTCGGAGGGTCGAGCAGGTTGTTGAGTGGCTTATGATATCTGGCTACGCCGTTGTCGGAGCAAAGGTACTCCGCTTCAACCGGCACATGATCCGGGCCATGTGGGGATATCATTGGAACGCCATGACAGAGGAGCACAAGCTGGTCGTGGATAAGCTGATGTTGTCGGGAGACGCTCTGGCGCTCATCGTCCGAGCTTCGGCGCGAGAGCAAACGGGTATTCCGGCGACAGTGATGCTTAGTGGCCAAAAAGGGTCAGCCTCCCCGCAGAGTAGGACGCCAGGGCAACTGCGATACAAGGTCGCTTTCAAGCTGCAGTTGCTCAATGCAGTGCATAGCCCTGATGAGCCTGCAGATCTCGTTCGAGAGTTGGCCGTTTTGTTCGAGCGAGAAGAGCGTCTGCAATTGCTTCAAGACGTCGTTTCAGGAGTTGAGATGTCGCCGGAACAACTTACTAAACTTACGGATACGTTGTACGCGACGAATGAATACCAAAATATCGAGCGGTTCTGTGCAGAAGCTGCTGGAATACGGGCGCGCGGCGTAAATGATGTGGCCCTGGCGAAGGGCGCTGTACTGGGGGGCTGGAATCTCCTTGTCAAGTATGCGAGCACCGTGCGAAATGAGATTCCTGGTGTTGAACGGCTGATTCCAAAGCCAGGATCAGACGCGTGGATGAGTTCGATCAATGAGAAAAAAGTTTGTTGAATCAGGAAGGGTACTGATGAAAGAGGTTCGGATTCGGGGCTCCATAACGGTTGGCAACAATAGCCCGCTCGTTCTTTTCGGTGGCGTGAATGTTTTGGAATCACGGGAGCTGGCGTTGCGCACGGCAGAAGAGTTCGTACGTGTTGCGGAAGCTCTAAACATTCCATACGTGTTCAAAGGCAGCTTTGACAAGGCCAATAGATCGTCGATCAAATCATATAGAGGCCCTGGTATTGAGGAAGGCTTAGTGATCCTTGATGCTGTTAAGCAGGCCTTCGGTGTGCCGGTCTTGACCGATGTTCATGAGCCTTGGCAGGCGCAGCCCGCAGCGGAAGTTGCCGATGTGCTCCAACTTCCGGCGTTCCTTGCACGGCAGACGGACTTGGTTGTGKCGCTAGCGGCGACTGGCCGTCCAATCAATGTGAAAAAGCCTCAATTTATGAGTCCGACGCAGGTAGCAAATGTCGTCGATAAGTGCGCTGAAGCGGGCAACGAGCAGGTGCTCCTGTGCGACCGCGGGACCTCCTTTGGTTATGACAACCTCGTCGTCGACATGTTGGGCTTCGGTGTCATGAGGCGTGCTACTGGCGACTGCCCCATCATTTTCGACGCAACACATGCGTTGCAACAGCGCGAGGCGAGTGCCATCGCCTCAGGGGGAAGGCGGAGCCAATTACTGGAGTTGGCGCGCGCTGGCGTCGCGGTTGGTCTTGCAGGAATATTCCTGGAAGCTCACCCGGACCCTGCAATGGCAAAGTGCGATGGCCCAAGTGCCCTGCCGCTGGACAAGGTGGAACCGTTGCTGCGACAGTTGAAGAGTCTGGATGACCTCGTGAAGTCCTTCCCTGCTGTAGAAATCAGCTGAATCCGGGTTGGGTCGAGCTCCTTCGACACCTTGCCCAGATGCTAGCGAGCCAAGCGTGCAGATCATCGTATGCGGTCAATGAACCCCGTCTTTGAGCCGCAGGCTGTGACCTGACAGCCTACGTTCCCACGTAGATGAACGCGGGAACGTAAATGACAGACGATTTGGAAGACCTCAAACGCCGGCTGGTGGTGGGGCACAAGAGCGACGGACGCAGCCTGTGCGACGAGGCAGCGAAGTCGCGACTGGTGGCACTGTGCCTGCAGCCAGGCGCCTCGGTGTCGCGCCTGGCGCGCGAGAGCCGCGACCTCGCCCGATCACTGGCTCTTCCAAACCGGCATTGACCCGGCTAGGCACCCGCGCCAAGCCAAGCCCAGCCCGCCGTATGCGTCCGCCCAACACATATTGAATCCCCCAGGCGGCTGGGCCGTAAGCGTCCAGTCACCTCATCTTGACGATTCAGGTGCTGAAGATGCTGATCTGTGCAGACGACAGTCGCTGTATCCTTCAATGATGAGATGCACTGCTGCGTTGGAATGAACAGACCATGACCCTTGATCACCGAGTATTTGTTGCGTTGAAGCGGCCACCCGGTTACGAGGACGGTATGCGTCCGCCCAACACATATTGAATCCCCCAGGCGGCTGGGCCAGCATGGTGTGCACCAGACCGATAGGTGGACACCATCAAAGACTCCAAGCGACTCACTCGGCGGCGCCATGACGCCGCCCTCAAGGCTCAAGTTCTGGCCGAATGCGCCAAGCCCGAAGCTTCGGTGGCCGGCATCGCGCTGGCCCATGGCCTGAACGCCAACCTGGTGCACAAGTGGCGCCGGATGGCTGCGGGGCCATCAACGCAGAAGCCGGTTGTGAACCCGATCCCCGCTCACTCGTTCATCGCGTTGCCGGTTGCGCCTCCCGCGGTTACGCCCGCCCAAGAACTGGTCATCGAACTGCGTCGAGGCACGCTCATGGTCAAGGCTACATGGCCCATCACCGCTGCCGCCGAGTGCGCGGCCTGGATGCGCGAGCTGCTGCGGTGATCCGCATCGATGCGGTGTGGCTTGCGGCCGAACCGCTGGACATGCGCGCCGGCACCGACACCGCGTTGGCGCGCGTCGTGCAAGTCTTCGGATCGGCCAAGCCTCATCACGCCTACCTGTTCGCCAACCGAAGGGCCAACCGCATGAAGGTGCTGGTGCACGACGGTATCGGCGTCTGGCTGTGCGCCCGCCGACTCCATCAGGGCCGCTTCCTCTGGGCCAACACCGCCCTGGGGGCGCAGATGGCCCTGTCTCGTGAACAACTCGACGCGCTCGTGCTCGGCCTTCCCTGGCAGCGCCTGGGCGATGGAGGCGCCATCACCATGGCGTGAGCGGGAGGTGGCCCTGCAGCAATTGGGGCGTTTGCGAATGGCCCTTGCCGCGGAGTTCGGCACACTGGCGTTCATGCTCACCAGCGAACAACTCCAGGGACTCGGCGAGGCCGAGTTGCGCGCGCTGGCGCAGGGGTTGCTGGCCCAGATCACCGAGCGCGATGGCTTGATCGCCGAGCGGGATGCCGAGATCGCGCTCAGGCAAGCCCAGCTCACGCAGGCCGACAGCGAGATGCTGATGAAGGATCGCAAGCTCGTCTGGAGCGAAGCCCGCATCGACCAACTCACCCACGAGATCGCGGTGCTCAAGCGCTGGAAGTTCAGTGCCCGCACGAGCAACTCGACGCTGCGCAGAAGAACCTGCTCGACGAGACTGTCGATGCCGACATTGCCGCCATCGAACTGGAACTCGAGCTGTTCAGAACGAAGCCGCAGACCCCGCCGCCGCAGCACCCGAAGCGGGCACCGCTGCCGGCTCACCTGCCGCGCACGTCGTTCCATCACGAACCCGCCTGCACCACCTGCAAGTGCGGCTGCGAGCTCAAGCGCATCGGCGAGGACGTGAGCGAGAAGCTCGACTACACGCCTGGTGTGTTCACGGTGGAGCGCCACGTTCGGGGCAAATGGGCCTGCGCGAAGTGCGAGACCCTGATCCAGGCGCCGGTGCCCGCACAAGTCATCGACAAGGGCATGCCGACCGCCGGCTTGCTGGCCCAAGTGCTGGTGGCGAAGTACGCCGACCACATGCCCTTGTACCGCCAGGAAGGCATCTTCGCGCGGGCCGGCATGCCGCTGGCGCGCTCCACGCTGGCCGAATGGGTGGGCGCATGCGGCGTGCAGCTGCAGCCGCTGGTCGACGCGCTCAAGCAAGAGATCCTGAGCCACAGCGTGCTGCACGCCGACGAGACGCCGGTGGCGATGCTCACTCCGGGCAAGAAGAAGACGCACAAGGCCTACCTGTGGGCGTACTGTCCCAGTGTCTTCGAGGGCCTCCGGGCCGTCGTCTATGACTTCGCGGAGAGCCGCGCCGGCGAACACGCGCGCACCTTCCTGCAGCAGGGCGGCGAGCCATGGATCGGCAAGCTGGTGTGCGACGACTACGCGGGATACAAGGCCAGCTTCACGCAGGGCGTCACCGAGATCGGCTGCGCTGCGCACGCCAGGCGCAAGTTCTTCGAGCTCCAGGCGAGCACCAAGAGTGCTGTGGCCGAGCAGGCGATGAAGTTCTTCGGTGAGCTCTACGAGATCGAGCGCGAGGTGCACGGCTTGACCACGCAGCAGCGACTAGCGATCCGCCAACACAAGGCCAGGCCCGTGACCGATGCGCTGCACGCATGGATGATCGCGCACCGCCTTCGCGCGACCGATGGCACGGCGCTGGCCCGGGCGCTGGACTACAGCCTGAAGCGATGGACTGCGCTCACGCGCTACATCGACGATGGGCAATTGCCGATCGACAACAACTGGGTGGAGAACCAGATCCGACCGATCGCACTCGGGCGCTCGAACTGGTTGTTCGCGGGCTCGCTGCGGGCGGGGCAACGCGCGGCCGCGGTGATGAGCTTGATCCAGTCGGCCAAGCTGAACGGGCTCGATCCGTACGCGTACTTAAAGGCCGTCCTGCAGCGCCTGCCCACGCACAAAGCGCGTCTCGTGGGGGAGTTGCTGCCGCATCGCTGGACGCCAGGCTAGACCGCCGAGAGGGAAGGCCTCAACTCTGACATATCTCTCCAGAATCCAGTCGCAATCGAAAGGACTTCCAGCCTCCTGGAGGGTCCCACTCAGCATCGCCAAAGATCTCGCCGTCTTGGACTCGGTGAATGACGACACCATCGATTCCAAGCCCTGACCTCCGCCACAAGAGTTGGCCAGCGCCGTCGAAGCGCAGCAACTCTGAAGCCGATGCGACCAGCACCGACGAACCAAGATTGGGCGACTCAAGATCCAAAGTCGTGAATACATGGCCGAAGTAGCCGTCGAGCGAGTGCGATGCCAAGCTCGCCGTCTTGGGCGAGAACACCGCAACTTGCTGACCGTAGCCGATGTAAACCAGTTCGCCGATGCAGCGTACGTCTTGAAAGCAAGATTGGCCAACGCTTGCGAACAAATCGACTCGCCATCGAACCTCCGATCCCACGCTGATCCCGACTGCCGTGGCTGCACGCTCCGTTGATCCAGAAGGGTTCCCGAGTACAGCGCAACCGGCGTCCTGCCAGTTGCTGATGTCCTCGGTGGCAATGAAGGTCGCTTGCAGGCTCATTCGCATCAGTCTAATGGGGCAGGTCGGCTGGTCCGTCAACACGGATTGCTCGGACGCTTACAGCCCGCCTCCCTATGTTCAAACTGCGCGCCACGCTCATCAGTCAAGGCTGCGATGATGCTGGCCGCGTATGAACCAGTCAGCGGGCACGGGATGCTCCGAGCCACAATTGCAACTCAGCCGCGGCTTCGCATACATCGCCGTGCGGCAACGGTAAGGTGCGGAACGACTCCTTGATGCTCGCCTTCGACGGGCAGAAAATCCGGGAAAGCTTCGACAAGAGCCATGGTCATGGCGACGAACGGCGCAGAGGACTACGACGATGCCTACTACGCGAAGAATCCAGGCTCGGCCGAAGCCTCGGAGGGCCAGCCCTTGCCGGTCTGGCGCGCGCATTGGTCGACGGCACGGAACTCTATGCCGATCCCGCCTCGGGCAGGGTGCTGTTGCGGGTCGACAGGTCGGGGCGATGGCAGCGGGGTTCATGTACCAGGGATTGCACAGCCTCGATTTCGGGCCGCTGCGCGAACGACCTTGGTTGCGCGAGGCGTCGGTGCTGATCCTGTCAGCCCTGGGCATCGCCTTGTGCATCACATCGTGCGTCATCGGCTGGCGCGCCCTGGTGCCCAAGGCGGCGGCGCGTAAGACAACCGGGCGGCGCACCGCATGAGTGGAGGTGTTCCGCTATGATCAGTCCGTTGGTGCTCGTTTCGTCCTTCCGGTCGAAGCAGTTCAACGGGAATCAGGAGGGGTGGTGCGGCAAGCCATCGCGCGCCCTAACCTGAGCTGCCCCCGCAACGGTAAGCGAACGTGAGCCCTCGTGCTCGCCGCTCGTGTCTATAGCCCACTAGGTCAATCCGCGCAATCTGCGCTGCCTGGGAAGGGAACACGGGTCGTCTTCGCCAGCCCGGATACCGGCCAACGAGGCGGCGCGCTGTGCGAACGGCGCGCCTTGTGGTGCGTACCTGCGGGGAAGCGGGTGAGCATGGCTGGCGCGGTATTTTCTCTATGACACGCATCCCCTTCAGGCGACATGGCCCTGGCTCACGCCCGCTGTGCGATGGCGTCCATGCGCTGCGAGTGGCCGGGAGGCCGATGAAGGCCGAGGGATGATTGCACCCGCAGCCTTCCGCTGTCCCGCGCTGCTGGTCACGGCCCCGGCCTCGGGCCAAGGCAAGACCACCGTCACTGCCGCTTTGGCGCATTGGCATCGCAGCAAGGGCCGGCGCGTGCGCGTGTTCAAGACCGGGCCGGATTTTCTCGACCCCATGGTCCTCGAGCGTGCCAGCGGCGCGCCGGTGCAGCAGCTCGACTTGTGGATGGGGGGAGAGGCGCACTGCGGCGAGCTCTTGCACCGTGCGGCTGCAGAGGTCGACCTGATCCTGGTCGAAGGCGCGATGGGGCTGCACGATGGAACGCCGTCGAGTGCCGATCTGGCGCTGCATTTCGGACTGCCGGTACTGGCCGTGATCGATGCATCGTCGATGGCGCAGACCTTTGGCGCAGTCGCCCACGGGCTGGCGACCTATCGCCCCGGCCTGCAGCTGGCGGGCGTGCTGGCCAATCGCGTGGGCAGCGCGGGCCATGCGCAGATGGTGCGCGAGAGCCTGCCGGCCGGCATGGCCTGGTACGGCGCGCTGCCGCGCGGCGGGCACTACGCGTTGCCGTCGCGTCACCTCGGCCTCGTGCAGGCCGGCGAGGTCGACGACATCGCCGAGCGCATCGGAGCCGCCGCGCTTGCGCTTGCCGAGCACGGGGCGCTGCCGATGCCGCCTGCCGTGGATTTCAACGCGCCGCTGCGCTCGGCTTCGGATTCAGGTCTGCCCGTCTCGCTCGCCGGCGTGACGATCGCCATCGCGCAAGATGCCGCCTTCTCGTTCGTCTACTCCGCCAATCTCGACCTCCTGCGTACCCTGGGCGCGCAACTCCGTTTCTTTTCGCCGCTGGCCAACGAACCGGTGCCGCAAGAGGCGCACGCGCTGTACCTTCCGGGCGGTTACCCGGAACTGCACTTGCAAGCGCTGGCCGGCAATGCAGCGACGCGCGAATCCATCGCTGCGCACCATGCCGCGGGTCGCCCGATGGTCGCGGAGTGCGGCGGCATGCTGGTGCTGCTGGAGTCGCTGAGCGACGCTGCCGGCCACAAGGCGCCCATGCTGGGTTTGCTGCCCGGGCAGGGCGCGATGTCCGACCGGCTCGTCAATCTCGGCATGCACAGTCTGGAGTTGCCCGAAGGCGAGGTCCGCGGCCACACTTTTCATCACGCCCGCATCGACACGCGCACGCCGGCTGCACTGCACACGCGGGCCCGGCGCCACCACGGCCAAGCCGAAGCGGTCTTCCGCCAGAAACGCCTTTTCGCGTCCTTCATGCATCTGTACTTTCCGAGCAATCCGGCGGCCATCGCCGCGTTGTTCAAGCCCTGATCGCGCGCTGGCAACGCCGCACGCGACCCCACAGAACCACCACAGCCCATGCAAACCTCGACTTCCACGCCCATGCAAAGCCGCAAGATCCCCGCCACCATCGTCACCGGCTTCCTCGGCAGCGGCAAAACCACGCTGCTGCGCCACCTGTTGCAGAACGCCCAGGGCCGGCGCATCGCGGTCATCGTCAACGAGTTCGGCGAACTGGGCATCGACGGCGAGTTGCTGCGCGGCTGCGGCATCGGCTGCGACGAGACCGGGGCGCCGGACGGCCAGTTGTTCGAGCTGGCCAACGGCTGCCTGTGCTGCACCGTGCAGGAAGAGTTTGCGCCGGTGATGGAGCAACTGGCCGCGCGGCGCGATCAGATCGATCACCTGGTCATCGAGACCTCGGGCCTGGCCCTGCCCAAGCCCCTGGTGCAGGCCTTCCAGTGGCCGGCGCTGCGCAACGCATTCACGGTGGACGCGGTGATCACGGTGGTGGATGCACCGGCCGTCGCCGCCGGCCGCTTCGCGGACGATCCGCTGGCGGTAGACGCCCAGCGCCGCGCCGACGAGAACCTCGACCACGATTCGCCCTTGTCGGAGTTGTTCGAAGACCAGCTCGCGACCGCCGACCTGGTGGTCGTGCACAAGACGGATGGGCTCGACGCGGCGACGCTGGCCGGCGTGGAGGCCGTCATCCGCGCCGAGACCGCGACAGGCGTGAAGCTGGTGCATGCGCAGCACGGGCGCATCGACCTGGGTGTGCTGCTGGGCATGGAGCGGGCGGTGGAGGATGCGATCGACCAGCGCAAGACTCACCACGACGAGGAGGAAGACCACGACCACGACGCCTTCGACTCGGTCTCGGTGACCCTGCAGGTCCCTGACCGCGGCCGCTTGCTGGCCGCCTTGCAGAGTCTGATCGAGCGCCACGAGATCTATCGGGCCAAAGGCTTCGTCGCATTGCCCGGCGCAGCGATGCGGCTGGTGGTGCAAGGCGTCGGCACGCGCTTCGACAGCTACTTCGACCGGCCCTGGCGGGCCGACGAGGCTCGGCAGACGCGCCTTGTGCTGATCGGGGCAGGACTCGATGCGGCAGCCTTGCAAGCCGAGCTGGACGCGGCGCTTAGCGTGGCCGCGGTGGCCTGACGCGTCGCCGAAAGCCCCTCATGCATCTGCTGTCCACCCGCCCCGGCGGCCACGTCGAAGACGGCGGCCAAGGCGTCGTGCGCGTGGCGCAGACGCCCGCCTCGGTGGTCGTGCTCAGCGCCGCCGACACCACCCTGTCGCTGCTCGCCGACGCGGCCGGGCAGATGGGCGCCGACTATCCCAGCGTGCGCCTGGCCAACCTGATGTGGCTTCGACAGCCGGCTTCCGTGGACATGTATGTCGACGACGTGCTGCGCCATGCCCGCGTGGTGGTGATCGACCATCTGGGTACCCCGAGCGACTGGGCCTACCTGGTGGAGCGCGCCATGTCCTCGGCACGCGAACGCGGTCAATGGCTGGCGATATTCTCGGGCGATGCTTCCGAAGACATGCAGCTGCTCATGCGCAGCAGCGCGCCGCACGACGATTGCCGCCATCTTTGGCGGTGCCTCCGCGAAGGAGGGCTCGACAATGCGAAGGCCTTCTTCTCGCTGATCGGCCATGCGGCGTTCGGGCTGGGCAGCCGGCCGGCGCAGCCGGTGCCCCTGCCTTCGGCCGTGCGCTATCGGCCGCGGGAGGTTGCCGGCCATGCCACCTGGAAGGCAGGCGCGCCGGTGGCGCTGCTGCTGTTCTACCGCGCCCATCTGCAAGCAGGCAACACGGCAGTGTTCGACGCCATGCTCGAAGCGCTGTCGGCCGCCGACCTGAACGCGATGGCACTCGCCGTGGATTCGCTCAAGAATCCCGACAGCCACGCCGCGGTGCAGGCTCTGGTCGCGGAACACCGCGTGTCGATCGTGCTGAACGCGACCAGCTTCGCGGTGGCGTCGATCGACGGCCGCGACGATGGGAGCGCAGGCGACGGCGGCATGTCGCTGGCCACGCTGGCCGGGGACGCCCCCGTGCTGCAGCTCATTACTGCCGGCGGCACGCAGGAGCAATGGCTGGCCGACCCGCACGGCCTTGCGCCGCGCGATCTGGCCATGCAGGTGGTACTGCCCGAGGTGGATGGGCGCATCCTCACGCGCGCCATCAGTTTCAAGGGCATGGCCTGGCGCTGCAAGCACACCGAGCTCGACGTGCTTCGCTACCAGGCCGAGCCCGGCCGGATGGCCTTCGTGGCCGAACTGGCACGCCGCTGGTGCGTGTTGCGCGACAAGCCCAACGCCGACAAGCGGATCGCGCTGATCCTGGCCAACTACCCGATCGACGATGCGCGCATCGCCAATGGCGTCGGGCTGGACACGCCGGCGTCGACCGTGGTCGTGTTGCAGGAACTGCGGGCCGCGGGGTACCTGACCGGGGATCTGCCCGCCAGCGGCGACGCCCTGATCGCAGCGCTGTTGCGCGGCATCACCAACGACAGCGACGCCAATGGCGGCCGGCCCGCCGCGCAGAGCTTTTCGCTGGCCGACTACCTGGAAGATTTCAATCGATTGCCCGCCGACAGCAGGGCGGCGGTCAACGCCCTGTGGGGAGCGCCCGAGCAAGAGCCGTCGCTGCGCAGCGGGCGCTTCACGATTGCCGGCCTGCGCTTCGGTCACGTCTTCGTCGGCATTCAGCCGGCGCGCGGGCGTGCCGTGGACCTTGCGGCCACCTACCACGACGCGGACCTGGTGCCGCCCCACCACTACCTGGCCTTCTACTTCTGGCTGCGCCGCGCCTTCGCGGTCGACGCGATGGTGCATGTGGGCACGCACGGCAATCTCGAGTGGCTGCCGGGCAAGAGCGTGGCACTGAGCGAGGCGTGCTGGCCCGACGCCATCCTGGGCCCGCTGCCGCATCTCTATCCCTTCATCGTCAACGACCCGGGCGAAGGGAGCCAGGCAAAGCGGCGTACCCAGGCCGTGATCATCGACCACCTGATGCCGGCGATGACGCGCGCCGAGACCTATGGCCCGCTGCAGCAGTTGGAGCGGCAGATGGACGAGTACTACGAAGCCCTGTCGCTCGACCCGCGACGCGCGCGGCTGTTGCGCGAGGACATCCTCGGACGCACCGTGCGCGAAGGCTTGCACGAGGAACTGGGTTTCGCGCGGCCGACCGACGAGAGTGCCCGGGAGAGCCTGTTGAAGGGGCTGGACGCCTATCTTTGCGAGATCAAGGAATCCCAGATCCGCGACGGTTTGCATGTTCTGGGGCGTTCGCCGCAAGGCCGCCAGCGCATCGACACGCTGCTGGCGCTGGCGCGTTTTCCGGGCGGCACGGCCGCCAGCCAGAAGAGCCTGCTGGTCGCACTGGCGCAAGACCTTGGCGTGGAGGGCGCGGACGGCTTCAGCGCTCTGGGGCCGGACTGGGCCGCGCCGTGGCGCGGTCCGCGTCCGAAGGTGTTGCAAGAACTCAGTGCCGAGGCATGGCGCCACGCCGGCCACACGCGCGAGCGGCTTGAACTGCTGGCCGCGCGCCTGGTGGCGGTGCAGGCGGTGTCCGGCGACACCCGGGCGGGCGCTGCGCATGATGCCTTCGATGTCCATGCCTGGCCCCATGCGGCACCGGTGCTGCAGCGCCTGAAGGAGGTGCTGGCCCCCCGCCTCGATGCCTGCGGCCCCCAGGAAATGACGCAATTGCTGCGAGGCCTGGCCGGACGCTTCGTGCCCCCTGGCCCGAGCGGCGCGCCGTCGCGCGGTCGGCCCGATGTGCTGCCCACCGGACGCAATTTCTACAGCGTCGACACCCGTGCCGTGCCCACGCCCACGGCCTACGCCATGGGTGCGGCCGCGGCGGAAAGACTGATCGAGCGGCACCTGCAGGACCACGGCACGATGCCTGGCGAGGTGGGCTTGTCCGTCTGGGGCACCAGCACCATGCGCACCGGCGGCGAAGACGTGGCGCAGGCTTTCGCGCTGCTGGGCGTGCGGCCGAAGTGGGCCGACGGCAGCGCGCGCGTGATCGACATCGAAGTGTTGCCGATGGCTGTGCGCCATCGGCCGCGTGTGGACGTGACTCTGCGCGTGTCGGGGTTCTTCCGCGATGCCTTTCCCAACGTGATCGACCTTTTCGACACGGCCGTGCGCGCCGTGGCCGCAATCAGCGAAGACGATGAATCCGACGAGGTGAACCCGATCCGTGCCCGCGTACGGCGCGAGGCCGCCGAGGCCCTGGCGGCCGGCCAACCCGTCGACCAGGCGCAGCGCCAGGCCACGTGGCGCGTGTTCGGCCCGCGTCCGGGCGGCTACGGCGTGGGTGTGCAGGAGGTACTGGACAGCGGTCGATGGCAACACAGTGCCGACATCGCCCAGGCCTATCTGCAGGCCGGTGCCTTTGCCTATGGGCAGGGCGAGCACGGTGTTGCCGCGCGCGCCTCGTTCGAGCAACGTCTGGGACAACTCGATGCGGTGCTGCACAACCAGGACAACCGCGAGCACGACGTGCTCGACGCTGCCGATCACGCTCAGTTCCAGGGCGGGATGGCGGCCGCCGTGGCGCATCTTGCGGGCGCACCGGCTGCGCTCTACCACGGCGATTTCAGCGTGCCGGGGTCGCCGCGTATCCGCAGCTTGCGCGAAGAGGTCGCGCGCGTGGTGCGATCGCGCGCCGTCAACCCGAAGTGGCTGGACGGCGTGCGGCGGCACGGCTACAAGGGCGCGGCGGAGATCTCCACCACCGTGGACAACCTGTTCGCGTACAGCGCCACCACGGGCGTGGTCGGCGATCACCAGTACGCGCTGATGGCCGATGCCTACCTGCACGACGACAAGACGCGCGAGTTCCTGCAGCGGCACAACCCGCTGGCCTTGCGCAGCATTGGCGAACGCCTGCTGGACGCCATGCGGCGCGGCTTGTGGCAAGAAGCCGGCGACCACCGCGAACGCATCGAACACCACCTTCTGGCGCTGGAGCGCCGGCTCGAGGACCACGGCGAAGGGCCGCTCTGATGACACCCCATTCCACCGAAGCGATCGCCGGCCCGAAGCTCGAGCCCGCCAGCCGAACGACCTTCCCCTTCAGTGCGCTGATCGGTCAACCCATGCTGCAACGCGCGCTGTTGCTCGCGGCCATCGACCCCGGTATCGGCGGCGTGCTCATCAGCGGACCGCGAGGCACCGCGAAGTCGACCGCGGCGCGGGCCTTGGCCGCGTTGCTGCCGCCTACGCCCGCTTCGTCGGCTGCGCCCTTCGTCACCTTGCCGCTGTCCGCCACCGTCGAGCAGCTGGTGGGAACGCTGGACGTCGAGGACGTGCTCCGCGATGGGCGGCTGCGCCTGGCACCGGGCCTCGTGACGCGCGCCCACCATGGCGTGCTGTACGTCGATGAAGTCAACCTGCTGCCCGACGCACTGGTCGACGCGTTGCTCGATGTCGCCGCCAGCGGCGTGAACACCGTCGAGCGCGACGGCATTTCGCAACAGCACGCCGCACGCTTCGTGCTGGTCGGGACCATGAATCCCGAGGAAGGCGAACTGCGCCCCCAGTTGCTGGATCGTTTCGGCCTGTCGGTGGCGCTGGCCAACCCGAGCGAAGCCGGGCAGCGGATGGCGATCGTGCGCGCGCGTTTGCGCTTCGACGAAGACCCGCTTGGGGTGGCCGAAGCCCATGCCGGTGAACAGGCCCGCCTGGCTGCGGCGGTCGTTGCAGCCAGCGCCGGGCTGGCGCGCCTGGCGTGGTCGGATGCCGTGCTGCAGCGCGCTGCGGAATGCGCGCTCGCGGCTGGCGTGGACGGCATGCGGGCCGACCTGGTGATGCTGAGAGCGGCGCGTGCGCTCGCTGCATTCGAGGGCCGCACCGAAGTCACGACGGACGATGTCGATGCGGTGGCGGAACTGGCATTGGCCCATCGACGGGAGGAGGGCAGGAGCAGCCCGGCGCCAGAGCCGAAAGCCGACATGCGTCAGGCGGCGCCGACATCCGCCGGCAGTTCCGCACCATCCGCCAACAGTTCCCCCATGGGCGACTGGGGTGCGCTGCCGCCGATTCCCGAAGCCACTTCCCGCGTGCAGCCCGAAGGAGGGTGGCCCGCAAAAAAAGCGTGAGCCACCGCAGCCGCCTCATGCGCGCCGGGCGCGGAGGTCTGCGGTGGCTGAATCCAGCCCGGCAGCCATTGCTGGCGCCGCCTGCACATCCGGATGCCGGGCCTTCGCGGGCTGCCATCGCATGGTTGCCCACCCTGCTGGCGAAGGGCCCGCAGCCTTTGCAAGGCGGGCATCTGCGCTACAGCCAGCGCTCGGTGCAACCGGCGCGTCTGCACCTGATCGTGCTCGACACCTCCGGCTCGATGCGCCAGCGCGGGCGGCTGGCGCTGGCCAAGGGGCACGCCACCTGGCTGATCGAGCAGGCAGCGCGCGCCGGCGACAGCGTGGCCATGCTGAGCTTTGGCGGTCAGGGCGTCGAGCTGCGACTGCCGCCCGGTCGGGCGCGCGCGTCTTGCAGGGAAAAGGTTCGAGCGCTGGGCGGTGGCGGGGGCACGCCGCTGGCGCATGCCCTGGCACAGGCCGACAAGGTGCTGCGCCGCGCCGAGCGTCGCGACGGTCCGGCCGAATCCTGGCTCTGGCTGCTGACCGATGGCCGGACGCTGGAGCAGCCGGCGGCACCCGAGGCCCCGCAGCATGTCGTGATCATCGATTTCGACGAAGCCGCGCGCGCCATCGGCCGCTGCGCCGCCTGGGCGCAGCGCTGGGGCGCGGAACATCGCCTCGCCAGCCGATCCGAGTGACACCAGGAACAAAGTAGAACCATGTCCCACGCAGCTCACCCAGCGCCCACCGCGCTGCGCCCTGCCGCCAAGGGCTGGTGCCCCGGCGCGCATCGCGCCATGGCTTCCGGCGATGGCCTGCTGGTGCGGGTGCGGCCGCGGCTGGCGCGCTTGACGAGCGCGCAGGCCCTGGAGCTGTGCGAGCTGGCCGGGCGCCTGGGCTCGGGGCTCATCGACCTGACCCATCGTGCCAACCTGCAGTTGCGTGGCGTGACGCCCGACGCCCACGGCGCGGTGATCGATGCACTCTGCGCCCTGGGCCTGGCCGATGCGGACGCCACGCGAGAAGCCTGGCCGCTGGTTCTCGTGGCGCCTTGCTGGCAAGCGGGCGATGACACCGAAGGCATCGCCACGGAATTGTTGTCGCGCCTGAACGAACTGCCCGCGCTGCCGCCCAAGTTCGGGTTCGCAGTGGACGCGGGGCCGGCGCCGGTCCTGGCTGCGGCACCGGCCGACGTGCGTATCGAGCGGGCCCGCTCGGGCGGCCTGCTGGTGCGCGCCGACGGCGCCGCGGCCGGACATCCCGTGTCTCGCGCCGGGGCGGTGGATGCGGCATTGGCGATGGCCGACTGGTTTGCGGCGACGGCCAAGGGGGTCGAACCGGCATCGCGGCGAATGCGTCGCCATCAACAGATCTTCAGTTGGGCCGACGGCCCGCAGCCGCTCGAACCCGCGACCGCCTCGGCCTCGCTGCCCACACCCGGCATGTCCTCGCTCGGACCGGTCTACGGCGTGCCTTTCGGACAGATCGAGGCTGCGGCCCTCGCCGCGCTGCTGCGCGACAGCGGCGCCGTGGGGCTGCGCCTGACGCCGCATCGCGCCCTGGTTCTGGAAGGGGGCCGGTGGTGCGATGCGAGGGCTTTCATCACCGTGGCCGGCGATCCCTTGCTGCGGGTCGATGCCTGCCCCGGCGCGCCTTCGTGTGCTTCGGCAACGGTGGCGACCCATGCGCTCGCCCGCGCACTTGCTTCGGGGCTGGCTGCGGCGGGCACCGGTGCACCCCGCAGCCTGCACGTGTCCGGCTGCGCCAAGGGTTGCGCACGTGCGCGCCCGGCCGATGCCACTTTGGTGGGCCGCAACGGCGCCTTCGATCTCGTGCGCAGCGGATGCGCCTGGGACGCGCCCGTGCAAACCCGACTGTCCCCTGAAGCCTTGTGCTCACTCATCGGAATGCCCTGATGCACGTCTTTGAAACCGATGGCGCGGAAATCTACCGTCGCTCTTTCGCCATGATCCGGGCCGAGGCCGATCTCTCGCGCTTCGATGCCGACGACGAGCCCGTCGCGGTGCGCATGATCCACGCGGCCGGCCTGATCGGGCTGGAAGCGCAGCTGCGCTTCCAGCCCGGCTTCAGCCGCGCGGCGCGGGCGGCGCTGGCGGCCGGTGCACCCATCCTGTGCGACGCACGCATGGTCAGCGAAGGCGTGACCCGCTCGCGCATGCCGGGCGGCAACGAGGTGGTGTGCACCTTGCACGACCCGGAGGTACCCGGTCTGGCCGCGGCCATGTCGACCACCCGGTCTGCCGCCGCGCTGGAACTGTGGCGACCTCGGCTGCAGGGCGCCGTGGTGGCCATCGGCAATGCACCGACGGCCCTGTTCCATCTGCTGAACATGCTGCAGGATCCGGCCTGCCCGCGGCCCGCGGCGATCATCGGTTGTCCGGTCGGCTTCGTCGGCGCGGCGGAATCGAAAGACGCGCTGTGGGCCGAACAGCCCGCGCCCTGTTGCATCGTGGCCGGACGCCTGGGCGGCAGTGCCATCACGGTGGCGGCGATCAACGCGCTGGGGAGTCGTCTGGAATGAACCCGCGCGGCACCCTGTACGGACTGGGCCTGGGCCCCGGGGATCCGGACCTGATGACCGTGCGCGCGCACCGCCTGTTGCAGCGCGCGACCCATGTCGCCTACTTTCGCAAGGCCGGCCGGCCCGGGCAGGCGCGCCGCATCGTGGACGATCTGCTGCCCGAAGCGGTGACGGAACACGCGATGGAATACCCCGTCACCACCGAGATCCCGGTGGACGATCCGGCCTACAACCAACTGCTGTCCGGCTTCTATGCCGAGTGCGCGTCGCAGCTGCGGGCGCTGTCGGACGCCGGCCACGACGTGGTCGTGCTGTGCGAGGGCGATCCGTTCTTCTATGGCTCGTTCATGCACCTCTACACCCGGCTGATCGAAACCCACCCGGTGCAGGTGGTGCCGGCGATCACCGGCATGTCGGGCGCATGGACGGCCACCGGCCAGCCCATCACCTGGGGCGACGACGTGTTGACCGTGCTGATGGGCACGCTGCCCGAAGCGCGGCTCGCGCGCCACATGGCCGACAGCGAGGCGCTGGTCGTGATGAAGATCGGTCGCCACATCGACAAGGTGCGCCGTGCATTGACGGCGGCGGGTCGACTGCAGGACGCCTGGCTGGTCGAGTTCGCCACCATGCCGGGTCAGAAGGTGATGCGGCTTGCGGAGGCCGAAGGCCGCGTCACGCCCTACTTTTCGATCGTGCTGGTGCATGGGCAAGGACGGCGGCCATGAGCGCCGCCCGGCCGCCCGAAGGCGCTCGCACCGCAGTGCGCAGCACGGAGGTCGCCTGATGAGCGTGGCGACGAACGCAGCCACGGCGGCGACGCATGCAGCGGGCTGGCTGGTCATCGCCGGGCTCGGCCCGGGCGCCGATGGCTGCGTGACACCCGAGGTGAGCGCGGCCCTGGCCGATGCCACCGACGTGGTGGGCTACATCCCCTACGTGGCCCGCGTGGCACCGCGCGCCGGACTCATGCTGCACGCGAGCGACAACCGCGTCGAGCTGGAACGCGCCGTCCACGCGCTGCGCCTGGCCGCCCAAGGCCGGCGCGTGGTGGTGGTGTCGTCGGGCGACCCGGGTGTGTTCGCGATGGCCTCCGCGGTGTTCGAGGCGGCGGAGGCGGGCGATGCTGCATGGCGTCTGCTGGACGTGCGCGTGTTACCCGGGATCACCGCGATGCTGGCTGCCGCCGCACGCGCCGGAGCGCCGCTGGGCCACGACTTCTGCGCCATCAACCTGTCGGACAACTTGAAGCCCTGGGCCCTGGTGGAACGCCGTCTGCGGCTGGCGGTGCAGGCCGATTTCGCGATGGCCTTCTACAACCCGCGCTCCGTGTCTCGCCCGAGCGGCTTCGCCCGAACGCTGGCCGTCCTTCGCGAGGCCTGCGGCGCGGCGGGAAGCCCGGCGCGTCCGGTGATCTTCGCCCGTGCCGTGTCCACGCCCGACGAGACCATCCGCGTGGTCGCACTGCGAGATGCACAGCCCGAAATGGCCGACATGCGTACCGTCGTCATCGTCGGCTCCAGTCTGACGCGGGTCATTGCCCGCGAGGGCCGACCCTGGGTCTACACGCCGCGCTCGGCGCCGCGCGAGGTGGGCGCATGATGCGCTGTCTCCAGCCACAGCAGCACCTCGGCCACGCGCGTCGCTTCCTGTCGCGCGGGCAGCGGTGGCCGCGCCACCATCACGATCGGCAGTCCGAGCTCGCGGGCAGCGTGCAGCTTGGCCTGTGCACCGGTGCCGCCGGCGTTCTTGCAGACCAGGACGTCCACGCGCTGCGCGCGCAGCAGGGCGATGTCGCCTTCCAGGTCGAAGGGCCCGCGCGAGACGATGACCGTGTGTTGCGGCAAGGGCGGCCGCAGCTCGGGCAGGTCGACCAGCCGCAGGATGTAGTGGTGCTGTGGCTGTGCCGCGAAGGCGGACAGGTGCATGCGGCCCAAGGCCAGCATCACGCGCCGCGGTGGCCCGCCCAGCGCGGCGACAGCCGCGGGCAGGTCGGGCACGGGCTGCCAGCAGTCGCCAGGACCTGCCTGCCAGCCGGGGCGAGTCAAGGCCAGCAAGGGCAGGCCGCACTCCGCGCAAGCCGCCACCGCGTTCGCGCTCATGCGCGCGGCGAAGGGATGGGTGGCGTTCACGACGTGCGTCACCTGCTCTTCGCGCAGATGGCGCACCAGGCCGTTCACGCCGCCGAAGCCACCCACGCGCACGGCGATGGGCTGCGCCTTGGGCTGGGCCACCCGGCCGGCATAGGACAGCACGGCGCGTTCGCCCCTTTCGGCGAGCGCCCGCGCCAGCGCGCTCGCTTCGAGCGTGCCGCCCAGGACCAGGACATTGCGCATGGCTGAATTCACTGAAGTTACCCCCTGGTTGACGATCATCGGGCTTGGCGAAGACGGGTGGGAGGGCCTGCCTTCCGCCAGCCGCGCGGCACTCGATGCGGCCGAACTGGTGGCCGGCAGCGCCCGGCATCTGGCGTTGTTGCCCCATCTCCGCGCCGAGCGGCTCGAATGGCCGGTGCCGTTTGCCGATGGCATCCCGATCCTACTGGCACAGCGCGGTCGCCGCGTGGCGATGCTGGCCTCGGGCGACCCGTTCTGGTTCGGCGCGGGCAGCTCGGTGACGCGCCATCTCGGCGCGCACGAATGGCATGCCTTGCCCACTGCATCGACATTCGGCCTGGCGGCTGCGCGCCTGGGTTGGCCGCTGGAGCACCTGACCTGCCTGGGTCTGCACGCGGCGCCGCTGGCGCGTCTGCGACCGCACCTGCACACGGGCGAGCGGCTGCTGCTGCTGCTGCGCGACGGTGCCGCAGTGACGGCGCTCGCGCGCTACCTCGTCGACAACGATTTCGGCGCCAGCGCGATGAGCGTGCTCGAAGCACTGGGCGGCCCGCACGAGCGGCGGCGCGACGTCGCTGCGTCCGCCTTCGACCTAGCCGATGTGCGGCATCCAGTGGCCGTGGCCTTGCAGTTGGCCGGAACGGGCATGGCCATGCCGTGCAGCACGGGCCTGCCGGACGACGCATTTGCGCACGACGGCCAGCTCACGAAGCAGAAGGTGCGTGCCCTGGCGCTGTGCGCCCTGGCACCGCGGCCCGGCGAGCGGCTGTGGGACATCGGTGCGGGCTCCGGGTCGATCGGCATCGAATGGCTGCTGGCGCATCCGAGGTGCGAGGCCGTCGCCATCGAGGGCGACCCCGAACGCGCGATGCGGCTGCGTGCCAATGCCGACCGGCTGGGCGTCGATCGGCTCGCATTGGTGACAGGCAGCGCTCCCGAAGCCTTGGCCGGCCTGCCGCCGCCGGATGCGATCTTCATCGGCGGCGGCCTCAGCGACGCAATGCTGGCGCATCTGTGGCGCGTGCTTCCGCAAGGCTGCCGCGTGGTGGCCCATGCAGTGACACTGGAATCCGAAGCGCTGCTGAGCGACTGGCACGCGCGCGCCGGCGGCAGCCTGACACGCATCGAGCTGGCGGAGGCCGCGCCATTGGGAACGCGGCGCGCCTGGCGCGCTTCCTACCCGATCGTGCAATGGAGTGCGACGCGATGATGGTGGCGGGTTTCGGTTTCAGAAGCGGCGCGACGCTAGCATCGCTGCGCGACGCGTTGGCGCACGCGGCCGCGGCCTTGCAACCCACGGTGCCGGTGCAGTCGATTGCCTGGCTCGCCGCTGCGCAAGACAAGGCCGACGCGCCGTGCCTGCGTGCGCTGGCCGAGGCGCTGGGCGTGCCGGTGTGCGCCGTGGAGGCTGCGCGGATGAACGCCACCGTCACCCTGACCGACCACGCCCGGGTGCGTGCGCTGCGCGGCAGCGGCAGCACCGCCGAAGCCGCGGCCCTGGCGGCAGCCCTGATGCACGTCGGTCCGGGTACAACGTTGCTTCATCCACGCGTGGTGTCGACCGACCGCCTTGCCACCTGCGCGATCGCCGCGCGAACACAACAACCGGAGTTTCGACCATGACCATCCACTTCATAGGCGCCGGTCCCGGTGCGCCAGACCTGTTGACCCTGCGCGGGCGCGACCTGATCGGCCGCTGCCCTGTCTGCCTCTATGCCGGCTCGCTGGTGCCCGAAGAAATCCTGGCGCACTGTCCACCCGGCGCGCGCATCGTCAACACCGCGCCACTCGATCTCGATGCCATCGTCGCCGAATTCGTCGCCGCCCATGCGGCAGGGCAGGACGTGGCGCGGCTGCATTCGGGCGATCTGTCCGTGTGGTCGGCGATGGGCGAGCAATTGCGCCGTCTGCGGGCCGTCGGCATCCCCTACACGGTCACGCCCGGCGTGCCCTCGTTCGCCGCCGCGGCGGCCGCGCTGGGTGCCGAGCTCACGCTGCCGGGCCTGGCGCAGTCGGTGGTGCTGACGCGCACATCCGGCCGCGCGTCGCCCATGCCCGCGTGCGAGACCTTGGCTGGCTTCGCCGCCACCGGAGCCACGCTCGCCTTGCACCTGTCCATCCACAAGCTGGCCGAGGTGGTTGCAGAGCTGGTGCCGTTCTACGGCGCCGAATGTCCGGTTGCCGTGGTCTATCGTGCAAGTTGGCCGGACGAGCAGATCTTCCGCGGGACCTTGACCACCATCGAGGCGACGATGGGCGAAGGGGTGGAACGCACCGCGCTGATCCTCGTCGGCCCCGCACTGGCCGCAGAAGGCTTCGCCGAAAGCCGCCTCTATGCCGGCGACTACGATCGAAGGTTCCGGCCGACACGCGCCGAACCGGGCCATTCGCCAACCACCTGACATCGCGTTTCTCGTTCCCTCCCATCAACCCCCTCGCAGCTCCGCGCAGCGGACTGCACTCACCCTACGGAGCCCCGCCATGCACATGGAACCCGGAATCGTCGACGGCAGCAAGATCCTGCTGTCCTATGCCACGGCGAGCGCCTGCGCGCTCTATGTAGTGAAGCTGTCCCTGAACCACATTCGCGAGGAGGGTGCGGGCTCGCTGCTGCTGCGCAGCGTGCTCGGCGCCATGCTGATCTTCGTCTTCTTCGAGGTGTTCCCGCACGCGCCGGTCGGTGTGTCCGAGGTTCACCTGATCCTGGGCTCGTCGCTGTTCCTGATTCTGGGCGCAGCGCCCACCGCCATCGGCCTGGCCGCGGGGCTGGCGCTGCAGAGCCTCTTCTTCGAGCCGCAAGACCTGCCGCAATACGGCATGAACGTCACCACGTTGCTGGCCGCGCTGTTCGCCATGCAGGCGGTGGCCAAGCGGGTGCTGCCGGCCAAGCTTCCCTATGTCGAGCTGGGCTACGCGCATGTGCTCAAGATGTCGGTGGTGTTCCAGGGAGGGATCGTCGCCTGGGTGGCTTTCTGGACGATCTACGGCCGCGGCTTCGGGGCAGAGACGCTGCAAGCCGTGGGCAGCTTCGGCGCCGCCTACATGACGGTCGTGCTGCTGGAGCCGCTGGTCGACCTGGCCGTGCTGGCAGCAGCCAAGGGGCTGCGCGGGCGGGCAGGGCAGGGCGGGTCGGTGCTGCTGACGCGGCGTCTGCACCACGCAGCCTGACCACGAGCTGGCCGATTGCCGCGCAGGCCCGCTGATGGATGCCGTCTCCACGATCGAGCTGATGCTGATTGGCATCGGCACCGGCAATCCCGAGCATCTCACGCTCCAGGCCATCGGTGCATTGAAGCGCGCCGACCTCATCCTGATTCCGCGCAAGGGCGCCGACAAGGCCGAGCTCGCCGACTTGCGCCGCAAGATCTGCGCAACGCATCTGAACAGTCAGGCCCGACTGGTCGAGTTCGATCTGCCTGTGCGCGACATCGCCGCGCCCAGCTATCTCGACGGCGTGCACGAGTGGCACGCGGCCATCGCCGCCGTGTGGGCGGGGCAGATCGCCACATGCCTGCCTCATGGCGGTCGCGTGGCACTGCTGGTCTGGGGAGACCCCTCCCTCTACGACTCCAGCATGCGCATTGCCGAACGGTTGCAAACGGCTGGCATGGCGCTGCGGGTCGAGGTGATTCCCGGCCTGAGCAGCGTTCAGTTGCTGACCGCCGCACACGCCATCCCGCTCAACACCCTGGGGGCCTCGGTGCTGATCACCACTGGACGTCAGTTGAGGGCCGGCGGCTGGCCGGCAGGCCTGGACACGGTCGTGGTCCTGCTCGACGGTGCCTGCGCTTTTCAGGTTCTACCCCCGGAGGGCATCGAGATCTATTGGGCAGCGTATCTCGGGATGCCGCACCAATTGCTTATTGCCGGCCCTTTGGCCAGCACGGGACCACGCATCTGTGCGCTTCGCGCAGCAGCCCGCGAGGAGCACGGCTGGATCATGGACAGCTACCTTCTTAGACGGAGCGTGTAGTTCTCCCAGGTCTTGCCGGTTCGACGGATTGAACGTGCGGCCTTGCTAGCGCGCGTCATCGGGTCGACGACGGCTTGCACCATCTTGATCCGATCGACCTTGGTAAGCGTACGGCAAGCAACGCCGCTCTCCCTCAATAAAAGATTGAACGAAGAAGAACTCAAGAATCGACCGATGGGCGAACTTGTATAAACCATCAGCATCGTGATTGCCCGAGCATGAAGAGCGACAGCGGTCGGCATCGAGGCGGTTCCCTGAGCGATTTCTTTCCTCCCCTTGCCTCTACCAGCGCCGAACCGCTGTCGAAGGGCAGTGTGCGTGACTCCAGTGAAGTCAGAGTGAAGCCCGTGTCGGAGTTCTGTGAAACGATGCTTGTCGTCTTGTTTCGCGCAACTCCTACCCTGGAACACACAAAGAGCCTGGTCGCGCTTCCCCTGAAAAAGGGATGCGCGGCAGCTCAACAAGCAGTTCAATTCGACTCCCAGCGCCATCGCTTCGTAAGCGTCGGTATTGCGCTCCAGTGCACGGCGATCAGGCGGTACAGCTTTTTTCCCACGAAGGAGTTCCCCGATGACCGCAAGCCTCGTTCCCATCGACGTCCCCTCGATCTACCTTCAGGGAGGCCACAAGGTGCCGCTGCCCAAGCGCATGGCTCTTTGCACGCCCGACATGAAGATGGCCATCTTCAAGCTCGGTGAAGCGGTCAAGGAACGGGACGGGCTCTTCGCCCTGTCGGACCTCTTTCGCACCTACGAGATGCAGCTCCAAGCGGCACTCGACTACGAATCCGGGAAAAAATCTGCGTTCAGTCCCCGGCCCGGGGGGAGTCTTCACGAAGCGGGCCGTGCATTCGACGTCGACCTCGGGTCCCTACAGATGACCCTCGACAAGTTCTGGAGCCTCGCCGGGAGCTTCAACGTCGTTCCGATCAACGACACAGCAGACCCCAGCCTCAAGGAAGCATGGCATTTCGAGTGCAGAGGCAGCCACCAACTTGTCTACGACTATTACAAGATCGGCAAGGGAGCAAATTTCAAGAAGCCCTATAGCGCCATGGCGGCAAGCGCGATCCTCTCGGTGGGAATCAGGCACGACCGCTTTCCGGAAAACGCCGCGGTTGCCCGGCTTCAATCAGGCCTGATTCGCCTGGGCCACGACATCGGAAACATGGACGGCGCCCTGGGCCCCAAATCGACGAAGGCCCTGCAGGCAATGGGACTGGCCGAGATGGCTCTGGAGCAGCAAACGAATGCGGTCGAGGCCCAGCTCCAAGCCAGGTTTCCGGCCGAGTACTTCGACGCGGTGCCCGACGAAGCAACATTGAGCCCGTGAACAGGTCGCTCTTGTTGTTGCAAGGCTTTAGGCGTTGAGTACGCAGTCGAATGATCGCGAGGGAGGTGTATGGCCAAGAACGAAGTCCCCGGTCGCGATGCAGACGAGAGACCAGTAGCGCAGACTAGGCGAGAGCGCGACGATCCCGTGCTCTGGCTGGTCATCGGCTTCTGCCTTCTCGTGCCGGTAGGGTTGTGTATTCATTGGGCGGCATCGGACCATCTCTATCCGCCCATGCTGATCGCTGTTCTTTTAGGGATCGGTGTCGCCGCATTGACTTACCGGTATCTGGGCGCGACGGGTGGGTCCGCGTTTTCGGTGGGACTGCTCAAAGTCGCGGGGTCCGCAGCATTGCTTCTCGGCACTGCATGGTTCACGAACTCTGAACTGGCGAAGCAGATGTCCAAGGACACATTGCCCAACAAGATCAGCGAACTCAAGGCGCGCATTGCCGGCGATGCAACGAAGATTGAGGCCTTGGAGCAGGAGATCACGAGGCTCAAGTCTGACGAGGAAAAAGAAGACTTGGAGAACGAGGCTTCGGTCGTTCAACGTGTGTCCAATCTGGAGCCTGATTCCCCGGCAGTCCAGAAGATCTTGGAACTGATCGAGAAGAAGAGTGGCCCTTTCTCGGAAGTGAAGAAAAAACTCGTCGCGAGGGTCACGTTCACGCCGAATCCTCGTGACAAGGGGCGTTTCTTCGCGTGCAAATCCATGGCGCTGACTGGCGAGCGCGTGCGGGTGTCCCGGCGTCCGGAAACCGGGCAAGACGAGAACTACGCGGAGGTCGATGCGATGGAGGCGGGAGGCATCGCCTCGGGACCATGCGACGCGCCGGATCGCAAGTTCGATTTGCAGATGAGCTGCGAAGCCGGGCTCGCGCTACTACCCGAGGAAATCGTGGGCTGCTCCAGGGACGGCAACGTCAACTGGAAGACCCCAAAGGGCGCGCGCGTCGTCAGAGTCAGTCTTGAGGTTCTTGCAAGGAAGTAATCTCTATTCTTTGGTGCGCCCGTTCCGGTCGTCGTTCGGCTCGCCCGGCTGCCGCGCGATCTCACTTCGCGTGAGTAGCGAGAAACTGCAGCACCCGCTCGCCGGCTGCCTTCTCAACGACCGCGTTGACTGTTTGACTCTCCAACGGCTTTGGACGCGAGCCCGGAAAGACGATGAAGGTCACGCCCGATGGAATACCCACGCCGCTGCCTTTCTTCAGGGCACGACAAGGCAACTGCCCCTGTACGGCGCACTGCGGATTGCCGAGATCCTCGTGTGTGCGCATCGAGGCCTCGCCGAGCCGAAACCAGGGACCGGCGTCGCCAACAACGGCCAGGGAGCATTGCTCACCCTTGACGACAACCGCCAGGTCCCCTTTGCCGACACCGGTGTCCTTCATCAGTGACAGGGCAGGGATCTTGGGCACAGGCAGCGGCATGACGATAAATGGCACAGCCTCTGCATTGACGAAGTGATCCTTGGAGCCCTTGTCAAAAGTCAGCCAGGTCTGGACGTCGTTTGGCCAGCCGCTGCCGCCAACCACAGGCGAGCCATCTGCGTCGACCCCGGCTTTCGAATTGAAGACCACCGTGCCATCGGCGTAGCGATCAATCGACGCAACCCGATTGGGGTCGCTGGAGCACCGCAGTCGCTTCCCGTTGTGCTTCGGTAGGGCGAGACCGGCAAAGCGGTTGGAACGGTCGCAATCGTCGTACAAGGTCTTCCACGTCTTGCCCTTGGCGCCTTGAGCAGCCAACGGCTCGCCAGGCTTTAGCTTGGTCAGGCCAGCGGAGATAGCGCTGCACATCTGCGCCCGTGATACCGACGTTGATGCCGCGGGTGCCGCCGGCACGGATTCCACCTGCGACACGGTCGACGTCACCGGAGCTTTCGTCGGCGAGCCCTCGACTGGTGCATTGCTTTCCGGGCTGGAAGGCCGTGGCGATGCACAAGCGACCAAACTACCGGCCATGGCCAGTCCAGCAATCCAGCGCATATTCGCGCTGCGTCGACGTGGGTGGATCATCGTTGTTTTCCCTCCGACTGGTTTTGCGGGCGCCCGGCTTGATGCCGCCACCACCATCCTTCTTGGACATCCGCACAGTGATGTGCGGTGCGCCACGTTATGCGGTCTTTCCAGGCACGTCAACTCCGTATCGCCGACATGATTTGTAGAGTCGACTGCCGCCTGGCAGACGGCGCGCGACCTCGCTCTGCCTCAAAATTCGGGTAAAGAGTCGAACACCGAATCGGCGTAGCTTCCGACACTGAAAGACGAACATTCGATGGGCAAGAAATACGTCGGCAAGAAATGCGTCTACTGCGAGCGATCCGAGGCTGGCAGGATTGGCCCCAGCTCGACGTGCAGAGGCTGGCGTACCTGGATGTCGCCCAGCAACACGATCGCCTCAGGCTGAAAGTCGACCGCAGCGATTACTGGCTCGAGATCTCCGTGGGGGTCGCCGAAGAACATCAACTGCGGCGTCGGCTGTTTGTGCTCGGATTGCGCGCGGAGGTTCGATGAGACGAGGAGGTTCATTTCATGTGCGTCGAAGTGGCGACGAAGCATCGGCCGGCCGCGAACCGAAGAAAGTGCGAGCGCAGTTCCTGAAAGCTATCTTGATCGAATGCGCGCTGGGGGTCGGTCAGCACGAGCTGCTGGAGGTTCGCTACAAAGTTCCCGGGCCAATCGTCAAGTGCGACCCACTCTGCGTCACTGCGGCCGTTCCCATCGAGCCAGGCCTGGATCTCCAGTTGGCGCCGGTTGTGGACGGCCAGATCGGGATCAATCTGCGGCGTCGCTCCGATGATCCGAGGCCGGATGTCGGCGCTGAAATATCGCTGCAGTTGCTCGATGCTTTCGGCTCGCCGCCAATCCGACGAGATGATGATGTCGACAGACGTGAACTCGCGAAGGAGCTCTTCCAGAAGCGGCAGATGACTGAAGAACTTGCTGCTGAACGAGTAGCCGGTCTCGACGGGATGAAGAACGCCATCGATATCCAGGAACAGCAGGTCGCTGGAGTCACCAACGTGGGTGGTGCGCGGAGTTGTCATCCGACGAAACCGGCTTGGAAGGACTCCAGGAGATCGAGCACATCGGCGGCTCGCCCCTCGGCCACCAGCGACTCAGATGTCTTGTAGTCGAATGGCGCGAGTGGCTCGTTCCTGTACCAGAGGATGGCCGCCTCGAGGTCCCCGCCCGAGACCGCAGTCGCGGCAGCCACCACTTGCTGGATCGGGGGGATAGATGACTGGATGTCACTCATAGCTCGACCATGAACTCGGGGTTGAACTGCTTGTTCTCCTGGTCACGGCCATGCCGCATGTATCCCCGGGGGTTGCACACCACGCGGCAGTTACCGACCTGGTAATCGAAGCTCTCGTGGATGTGGCCGTGTACCCAGAGCGAGGGAACGTCGAAGAAAGAGTCCGGAAGCTCGCTCACGAAGGCGCCGGACAGCCAATTGGCCTGGTAGTGTGGTGCGAGCGATCCGCGGTGCGGTGCATGGTGGGTCACGACCACCGTCGGTCCGTCGAAGGGCTCGGCCAACTTCTGGGCCAGCCAGGCTCGGTCACGCTGGTGCAGCGCTCGCGTGTCCTCGGGCGTCAGGCGGCGCTTCCTCGGCTTGACGTGCACCATGGACTGATCGGCAGGCTCTGGTGTCTCGGCCCACCGGATCGATGAGTAGTCGTTGAGTTGGAGCTTGGCGATCTTCATGGCGCGCTCGATGTCGACGGTGGGGCCGGCCTTGGCCTGGATGGGCAACTCGAAATCGGTCCACAGCGTGCAGCCCAGAAATCGGACGCCCTCGATCACGGCCTCGCCAGGCGCCAGCAAATGAACCTTGCACGCGGCCGCAGACAGCGCCATTTCCTTCTGCGTGGTCCGCAGCACGCCGCTGTAGAACTCGTGGTTGCCCGGCACGAAGACGATCGAGACCGTGTCCCCGAAAGTGTCTGCCCGCCGGGCCCAGCGCATGGCCTTGGAGCCGGGCACGAAGATGTCCCCGGCAAGGATCACGACGTCGTAGTCGATCTTCGGGACGTTGAAGACGCCGAACTCGAGATGCAGGTCCGACAGGATGAGTAGCTTCACGAGTCCTCACCTCCAGTAACATTTTGCACATCGATGACCAGACCAGGATCGAACGCCTTGTTCTCGATCCTGCCGCTCCAGTTCACATAGCCGCGCGGGTTACTCACGACTCGGCAAGAGCGGACGCGATAGTCGAACTGCTGATGCGTGTGACCGTGGACCCAGAGCACGGGCACATCAAAGAACGCATCCGGAAGCTCGGTGACGAAGGCACCTGAGGCCCAGTCATCGGCGTAGCGCTGCGCCAGTGAACCGCGATGCGGCGCATGATGCGTCACCACGACCGTCGGTCCAGCGAAAGGTTCCGAAAGCTTGTCTCGCAGCCAGGCACGTTGTGCCTGATGGATCCGCAGCGTATCGGCAGCCTGGAGTTTTCGTCCCTGTTTGTCGCGCCAGGTATCGGGTTCGGCCGACTCGTCGACCGTGCGGATCAGCGCGTAGTCGTTCAGCAGATTGGTCGCCGTCTTCATGGCACGCCCGACATCGCTGACCGGACCTTCAGGCGTCTCGATGGCAAGCTCGAAGTCGGTCCACAACGTCGCGCCGAGGAACCGCACGCCGTCGATCACTAGCTCGTCACCGTCGAGCAGGTGGACATTGCTTCCTTCGGCTTCGCGGCGCGCTTCGGCCAATGTCGTTTCTAACCGTCCGTCGTAGTACTCGTGGTTTCCAAGCAGATAGATCACCGGCTTGCAGCGAAAACGATCCGCCGCCCACTGGATGGCGCGCTTAGCCGGCGAATGGATGTCGCCGGCGAGGATGACGACATCGAAATCGAGATCAGGTGCCGGCTCGAAGGGTGCGAACTCGAGGTGGAGGTCGGAAAGAACCAGTACTTTCATTGGGACGCTCCTTCAAAGCGCGCGCGAAGCTCGGCACAGGCCTTGTCGTCGAAGCCGGTGAACGAGCCGCATACCACCAGATGGTCCTTGCAGTGGTCGAATTGCCAATAGGCATCGTCGAGCGCAACCCATGTCTCGTCGACCGCGTCGTGGATCTGTAGCCAGGCGAGGATTTCTCCTTCGCGCTGCCTGCACGGCGGCGGAAGGCCGAAACCCGAAGGCGGCGTGGCTCCAAGAATTCGGCCGCGGATGTCGCTGGAGAACGGCTTCAGCAAGGTCTCATAGAGCAGTTGCTCGCGCCAGGACGAACTGATCACGATCTTCACATGCGGGAACTCGCGCAGCAGCGCCTCCAGCCGGGGCAGAAAGCAGAAGTCGACGCCGCCGTTGAGGATGTGATCCTCCCCCTCCGGATGGAGTACGCCGTCGAAGTCGAGGAACAGGATCACACCGGGCTTCCTAATCCTGTCCCATCCAGCGACCGCGCGAGGTGCGAGCCCATGTCGATGCCGAAGGCGCAGAACGGCGCCGGGACGGTCCTCATACGACACCCCCGTGTTGAATGGCGTTGAGCACCGATCGCACCTTGTCCGACCCGCCCCCGACAGCGAAGGCTGCTGGCGTTTGGCCGTCGAGCCATTCGTGCGGCTTGTTCAGCCAGGCTTGGGCTTCTACGCCGAACACCTGAGCAGCGAGATTCAGCAAGTCTTGTGGAGGACTTCCCACCCCAGTCTCATCCCGCGGCCAGGTCAGGTGCGAGCCCATGTCGACACCGAAGGCACGGAATGGTGCCGCGGCGGTCTGCATCCCCTCGGCGAGATAGTCGATGTTCTGATGATGGTGGCCATGGACCACCAACTGGACACCGAGTGTCTCGGCGAGTTCGTCGATCGCCTGCCAGCCGTGCGGGTGAGCCGCCGGCGCCTCGTGCGTCACCAGGATGTCGGCGGGCTGGCTCCGCAGCAGCTGCTGGAAGTCGTCCGGGAAGATGGTGGAGCGGTACCGGCGAGCAATGCCGTCTCTCCACCGCTCCTCGCGGCGCATGGACCGGCGCAACGCGTCGGCCGAAGCGAAGGCGGCTTTCTTGATCGGCCGCCGCGGATCCCAGATCTTGCTGCGAAAGATGCCGCCCAGGCCCGCGACCCTGTACCCGGCGATCTCGACGATCCGTCCGTGCAGGTTGCGGTCCGCGAGCTCCGATCCCCACAGGTTGTCGTAGTCGGCATCGGAATCCGTGTCGTGGTTCCCATGGATGAACCAGACCTCGGTGATGCCCATGATCTGCCGTAGTTCGATGTGCAGAGGCTGGCGCGCCTGGATATCGCCCAGCAGCACGATCGCCTCGGGCCGAAAATGCTCGACCGCAGCGATCACGGGGGCGAAGTCGCCGTGCGGATCGCCGAAGATCAGGATATCGGGGCTAGCACTTGCAGGTGGGAGAGGCGAAAGTTGCTTTGGGCTGACCATTCTGGGCTCCTGGATGGAGCCGAATTTGTCAGCTCCTGGACTGGGGAACGAGGATGAGGCGAGGCGATATCGCCGCCGCTATCCGGTTCGAGGTTCGGGTCGAGGTCCGCGAACATATGGCCATGCGCACAGCCACGCCTGCGTCGGATGCGACGCGGTGAGTGGTTGCGGCTGAGAAGTTCAACATGGCGTTTGAAGTGAGTCTTGACGGAGCGTTTTCGTCAGACTCATCTTAGCGGTGACCGCTGCATCCAGGCAACCAACATCGTCAGAATGCAACGGCTGAACGAAGGCAGGCTCGGTACGGGAGCGATGCCGCCTAGACTGGGCGCATCCAGACGCTACTGCAAAAGGATCGCCAGCGTCCCGTTCCATTGGCCACTTCGACCTTGGAAATCACATTGACCCGGATGGTCGGGCGATCGAAGTCACTCGTCTCAAAGATGAGATGCGCGTGCAGGTGCGGGCTCAGCAGCCCTTGAAACTGCTCGATCTCACTTGAGCTGCCGCAGCCAGAAGTCGTCGAAATCGATGGCAACCGAAACAACGCGTGCTTCTTCGGCAGCTCCTTGGTTGTCCGCAATTTGCAGAATGGCGCTGCAATTTGTCGCTCAGTTCCCCAATGAGAAGAGGGATCGACATCCACGACAAATTCTGGCCTAATCGAAACATGCATACGACAGCGGCGAAAATGCATCGCTAAACTGCAAAATGAAACCAGAGCCCGTGATCATCCGCGGACAAACCGGCTACTCCGGTGGCCAGCGCGTCTTTCTTGGCTTCGCGCCTGCTAGCGTCCTGTGCGGCATCAGCTACGCGGACGTCTTGGACGAACAGACGGGCGCCGGTTACCAGAGACGCATTGCGCGAGAGCATAGTCTGGCCTTCAAGCGCTACATCCAGACCGAAGGCGCGACCACCATCCCGTTGACATTCAACCTGCGCCAGACTTGTGCATCCGCATGGGAGCTGGTTGAGGCGCCGGACGGGTCTGCGACATTGACTGTCGACGCGTCCGCGGGCCGCGTTCTCACACAGGTCGACGGCCAGCACCGGCTCGGCTTTCTTCAGGACAGTCCTGTCGTTTTCTCGTTCATGTCCTTCATCGGTCTGTCCGAGGGGCAGGAGA
Source organism: Variovorax sp. P4_B10 (assembly GCF_056402375.1). Lineage (NCBI taxonomy): Bacteria > Pseudomonadati > Pseudomonadota > Betaproteobacteria > Burkholderiales > Comamonadaceae > Variovorax > Variovorax sp. P4_B10. The sequence continues at coordinate 33,758 of NZ_JBFUHN010000030.1, forward strand.
TGGAAGTCTTTCGCACGATCAATGGCAAGGCCAAGGGATTGAGCAGTAGCCTACTAGATTACACGGGCGCAAAAGCGCTTGGCTCTGACCTCGCCGAAGTCGACCCGGCGCTCTTCGTGGCTCTGGGGCTGAACCGGGAGGGCGAGTCCCCCTGGTGCGGTCGCCTTGATCTGGGCGGTGGTAATACGGTTGGCCCTAAGCGGATTGCCTCACTGCGCACCATGCACCAAGCCGCCCAGCGAATGCTCAAGGCAGCGCAGGTTGGAGACAAGGTGGATGCCTCTGCGTGGCTGGAGCGCAGCATTGCCTTCTGGCAGGCAGTCGTCCTTGTTCTTTCGGAGCAATGGGCCGCGCCACGGCAGCACATGCTTTGCAAGGGCATCGGGGTGTACGCGCTCATGAGCCTTGCAGGGCACCTTGTGCGCGAGGCGGGTAACCGTCCTCTGACCGTCGACTATTTCCTGGCCAAGTTGTCTGATTTTCTTGACCAGATCGATTGGACGAATCATGGCCCGCTGGAAGGCTTCGGTGGATCAAAGGGCGCCGACATGGCGCTCAAGATGATCCTTGAAGTACGCAAAGATATTCATACGCGATTGAGTCAACATGCCTAATAGAAACATCCTGCTCGTCGAGCCGGGATACCGCAACAAGTACCCGCCACTAGGGCTGATGAAAATCGCCGCATATCACGGGCCCTACGGTAAGAAGGACAACGTCGTTTTCGTTAAGGGCGACCGGGCGGAGGTCCTTGGACGTCCATGGGATCGCATTTATGTGACCACTCTGTTCTCTTTCGAATGGAAAGAAATCTCCAAGTCCATCGAGTACGCCATCCAGGTTGCCGGCAGTCCGCGCAAGGTATTTGTTGGCGGCATCGCCGCCTCACTCATGCACGAACAGTTCGTCAAGGAGTTCAAGTGGCGGGGGGTGCGCTTCATCAAGGGATTGCTGTCTGAGCCACCCGCGGTCGCGCTGGAGCTGGACGAGTTCGAAGAGGAGCTGTACGCGGACGACCGCAATGGAACGCCCATCGAAGACCTGATTCCGGACTACTCGATCATTGAGCAGATCAGCGAGTACTACCAATATCCGGTCCACGATGCGTACTTCGCGTATGCCTCACGCGGATGTGTCCGCAAATGTCATTTCTGTGGCGTGCCGAAACTTGAAGGTGCGCAGCGTGACGGCCAATCGATCACGGCACTCGTAAAAGCCGTGGACGAGCGCTACGGGCCGCGCCGCGATCTGATGTTGATGGACAACAATGTCGCTGCATCGGCGAACTACCGCAACATCATCGCGGAGATTAGGGATCTCGGGTTTACACCGGGAGCAAAGCTCGCGCGGCCGGGCAAGGTTCCTGTTCAGCGCCGCGTGGACTTCAATCAGGGTGTGGACGCGCGCATTCTCTGCAAGGACAAGATGTACCTGGAGGAGATGGCGACGATTGCACTGAAGCCTCTACGAATTGCCTTCGACCACATCGGTGTGCGCAAGCCCTACGAGACGGCTATCCGCATGGCCCACAACGTGGGCTTGAATGACTTGTCCAACTACATGCTCTACAACTTCCATGACACGCCGGAAGACCTGTACGCGCGCATGAAGCTGAACATCAACCTGAACGTTGAACTTGGCTGCAGGATTTTCTCTTTTCCAATGCGATATCAGCCCACTGACATGAAGGACCGCTCTCATATCGGCGAGCATTGGAGCCGCTTCGCCCTCCGGTCTATGCAGACAATTTTGCAGGCCACGCACGGTATTGTGAGCGGCTCGCCCGACTACTTCCACACTGCTTTTGGTTCAGATGAAGGCGCCTTCCGTGCCTTGCTGTTGCGCCCGGAGCGCTTTCTCTTTAATCGCTTCTACTACGAGAAGTTTGAGGGCCGAGCAGAGTTTGAAGAGTACCAGTCGCAGTTCGTTCGGCTAGGTGACACTGACCGCAAGGAACTCGCAGCTCTCCTTTCGGGTGTCAAGCCTCGTGACTACGCTGGATTGGCGRACAAGACCACAAACACGGCTGTCCAGAGGATCCTTCCCTTCTACATTCCGCTGGACAAGCAGTTGGAGGCCGACATTTGGGAAAAGATGCGCGCAAAGGGCAAGGCGGCGGTACTGGCGGCCCCCGAAGTGCCTGACGACGAACGTGTAGAAGACGCAGGGTTGACGGAAGAGGTAGTGTGATGCAAGAAACAATGATTCGGCTGGCGGTACCAGCCAAGATCTCCGCCATTGATGACGACATCGTTGTGGGCAAGGATGTTCTCGAGCTGGTTGCCGGTGCGATGTATGCCGATCCCCTTACGGTCTACCGTGAGTACATCCAGAATGCGGCGGATGCGATTGACGAGGCTCGTGGTGCAGGTCTCCTTGCCTCCAGCGAGACGCCCCAGGTCCAGATCACGTTTGATCACGCTAACCGCTCTGTTCGCGTCAGAGACATCGGCATTGGCGTCTCCAATGGCGACTTCGTTCGGCGCCTTACCGCGGTAGGTGCCAGCGGGAAGCGCGGCGCGAAGCAACGTGGTTTTCGTGGCGTTGGGAGGCTGTCTGGCCTGGGCTATTGCCAAGAGCTTGTCTTTCGCAGCCGCGCCAAGGGCGATGCAAAGATCAAGGAGCTCAGTTGGGACGGCCGCGCGCTGCGCGAGAAGTTGCGCGATCCTGCGTTCACAGGGGGGCTGGGAGACTTGATCCGTACGATCGCGCGCGTGACCACGCACTCCGATGACGGCACATTTCCCGCGCATTTTTTTGAAGTCGAGATGAAGAAGGTCGTGCGTATCAAGAACGACCTGCTCATGAACGAGGAGGAGATCCGCAACTACCTGTCGCATGTCTCTCCTGTTCCGTTCCATCCCGACTTCAAGTTTGGCACTCAAATCCGCGCCTGGTTGGCTGAGCAAGGGGTCAGCGAGCCCATCAATATCGAGCTCAATGACGATCGGGGCGTGGTGTATCACCGCATTACAGATCGTGTCGAGTCAGGGCGGCAGGCGAGTGTCGATTTCTCCGGTGCAGAATTCAGGACGCTCACGAACTCGGCTGGCGAAGTACTTGCCTTTGGCTGGCTACTCGAACATGGCTATCTGGGCGCCATGCCCCGCGGCTCACGCCAGGGTGGTATCCGGCTGCGAACGGGCGATGTACAGGTTGGGGATGCGAGCGTACTCGCACCGCTTTTCGTGGAGCAGCGCTTCGGATCGTGGGCTGTTGGCGAACTTCACGTAGCCCACCCGAAGATTGTTCCCAACGGCAGGCGCGATGAGTTTGAACACTCTGCGGCCTACACGGAGCTGCAGGATGAGCTGAAGCGGCTGACGACGGAGATCGCGCAGACGATTCGCGGTCGTTCCGAGGCGCGACAGCGGGAAAGACGTCTGTCAGCTTCCATCGCTTCAGCGGAAAACTGGCTGGACATCGCGCAGCGCCGTGCGCTGCATGAGACGATCCGCCGCGCAGCGCTCCAGCAGGCGGTCGAACACGTCAAGGGTGTAGAGAAACAGCTTGCCAAGAAGGAGCCTGATGAGCTCACGCAGGCCAACCTGCATCGCCTGCGCGCGCAGGTCAAGCGCCTAGACAGCAGCTTGGAGAAAAAACGCGAGGGCACGCGTACGCAAGGTACGACGAAAGGGGCGCTGGCCGCTGTCAACGCAATCCTGTCGTCGTCCCTCCAGGCCCAGAAGGCGCTTCCCATGGCCGAACGCGTTCTCGCTGCGATGGAAGGACGGCTGAACGACTAGAGCCGTCGAGTAGGAGCGCTTCGGCGCTCGAAGGGTGCAGTCGGGTACTTGACAGTACGTTTCGGTATCAAATATGATTTTGATACTGAAACGTACTGGATTGTCATGGCCAAACCAACCAAAACTAGCCGACTTGTCATCGCCGGGACCCCCGTAGAGGTCAGCCACGAGGTTGTGGCGCTGGACACTCTTCGATTGGATCCGCGAAATCCACGCATCCGCTTGCAACTCAAAGTCAAGGGCCGCAAGAACGTACCGACTCAGGAGGAACTGTTGGCGCTCATCCGGGAACAGCCGGGCTACGACCGCTTGCAGCAGCAAATTCGCATGGAGGGCGGCATTTATGACCCGCTGATCGTGCGCAATGACGGCCAGGTTGTTGAAGGTAACACGCGTCTTGCGGCGCTTACCGTGTTGTCGAAGACTCCTGGAGGCCCGAAAAAATGGAGCAGCGTCCCGATTACCCGGTTGCCTGCAGGTGTATCAGAGAAGGTCATCCAGCTGCAGATGGCCGGCTACCACGTTGGCGGAAAGACCAAATGGCGCGCAGCCGCCAAAGCCGACCAGATTTATCGCCTCATACACGAGGAACGCGCGAGTCCCGAGGAAGTGCAGGCCGCAACTGGTATGGCACCCAATGAGGTCCAAAAGCATATGGATGCATACGAATACCTAGTGAACGAGGTTATTCCCGAGGTCACGAACGCAAGCGCAGAGAGGACGCAAGAGATTCTGGAAAGCAAATTCAGTCATGCGCTCGTGTTGATGTCCACAAAAAAGCTGGATAGCGTGCGGCAGGACAAGGGAAAGCGGAAAACGCTGGCCAAGCTCATTGCCAATGACCAGATCAAAGGCTTGCAGGTGCGCCAAGTCCATCTTGTCCTGGATGAGCCCCGTGCCCGCGTGGAACTTCAGCGCAACGGTTTCGTCGCTGCCAAGGAGGTGCTGCGCAAAGCCGACCCTTGTGCGGACTCCAAGGTGCTGAAGGACATCTCCAAGCTTACCGACACGCTTGGAAACTTAGGGCGTAGTGACCTTGAGCTGTTTGCCGGTCATTCAAAAGCTCGAGACGCACTGCAGTCGCTGGTGCAAGCGGCCGAAGACGTCCTAGTGATGGCGAAGCGGGAGAAAAAACGTGGCGACTAAGAAGAGTAGTGCCCAACCGCCACTGGAGCAGTACGCGCACGACGGCGTCGAACTGGTTGACGAGATCACGCTGGATCAGCGCCGCGTCATTGTGCGATGTATCGACTTGCCGCTGGACGTGGTGAAGCTTGATCCGCGCAATCCGCGAATCGCCAACACCGCCCGCGTCAACAACTTCGGAAGCAGTGATCAGCAGCAGCAGGAGCTTGCTGAGTTGCTCTGGAGCGACCCGGACGTGCACGCGCTTTACCAGTCCGTGCGGCAGAACAAAGGACTCGTCGAGCGCATCATCGTTCGCTCAGACGGCACCGTGGCCGAAGGCAATTGCCGTACTGTTGTCTACAACAAGCTGGCTCAGGCTGCGCCCAAGGATCCGACCTGGCAGCGAATCCCTGCACGGGTTCTTCCCGACGACATTTCAGAACGTCAGCTTGCAGTGCTGCTCGGAGAGTTGCACGTCGGAGGGAAGAACAAATGGTCTGCGTTCGAGAAAGCTGGGCATATCTATGAGCTCTTTGAGACCCATGGCCTTACGCAGGACGAAATTGCCAAGCTGCTGAAAACCTCTAAGACAGCCGTCAATCACAGCACGCGTGCGTTTTCGGCCATGAAGGACCAGTACCTGCCTAAATTTGGTGGCGTCGGCGCAGTCCACCGGTTTACCCACTTCCTGGAGCTGTACAAGCAACCCGATCTGCGCGAATGGGTCATGGCAGAGGACGCGGCGCTTTCAGAATTCGTTGACTGGGTGGGCTCAGGCAGATTGCCCAAGGCAGCGGATGTTCGGGATCTTGTAGACATCGTCAAGAGCCCGCCGGCTCTGGCCGCATTCCGTCAGTCCGGGTTTGAAGGCGCGCGCAGTGTGCTTGAGCTGGATCAGCCGGAGCTTGCCTCCGAGCTGTTCAAGCAGATGGTGGAGATGACCAACGCGCTTGAGGCGGCGCGGCTTCCGGACATCCAGCGCGTGCGAAAGGACAACGTCGGAAGCGCCAAGCGGATCGTGCGCAACCTTCGCGATTCGCTGGACAGGTTCATTGACATGTGTGATGGCGTATAGGAGAAGAACATGGTGACTTACACACGCAACATTCAGGGCGTCGGCGTTGGCCTGACATTGGTTGAGGTCGATCCCAACGAAGTCCAATTGGATACCACGAATCCGCGGGTGGGATTTTCGATGCGCCAGCTCGATGCCGAGATGCGCAACGATCCTGCCTGCACGCTGTTGCTGACGAGCCAAGAGGATACGGAAGGCCTCAAGCGTTCCATCGTTCTGTCCGGCGGCGTTCAGGAACCCATCTATATCCGCGACGACCTGACGGTTGCCGAGGGCAACCGGCGCGTAGTCGCCATGCGCGCTGCGCAGGAAGACAACCCAGGCGACCCAAGGTTCAGCCGCATGCCCGCCTGGCGCATCGCCCCCGACACGCCCGAGAACGTAATACAGGACCTGCTGAACGAGATCCATTTGGGCTCGGTGCGCGGATGGGCGCCATACGAGAAGGCCCTTCAGATGCGCGCGCTGCTGAACAGCGGCCTTGTCCACGAGGAAGTCGCCGAGCGCTACCGCATGACGGCCAATGAAGTGCGTCAACATGTCCAGGCGGCTCAGATGATGGACCGGATGTACTTTCCGATCACTGAGGACCCGACCGATGCGGAGCACCGGTCCAAGTATTCGTACTTTCTGGAATACCTGAAGAACACCAAGTTGCACAAGCAGGTCGCCGCAGTTCCGGATCTGGACGAGCGCTTCTCGCGCTGGGTGCGCGATGGCAAGGTGGACACTGGTATGAAGGTGCGGCGTTTGACCAAGGTGGTCGAGAACAAGGATGCGTTGCAGTTGCTTGAAACGAAGGGCTTCGACGCTGCGGAAGCGCTGCTGGGCAAGGTCGACCCGCGGGAGCAGGAGTTCTACGCCACGCTTGAGAAAACTAACGCGAGGCTCCAACAGCTCACCGTTAAGGAGCTGATTGAACTGGCCGCGAGCCCCGAAAGATTGAGTATTCTCAAGGAGCTGCAACATCAACTAGAGGCTGTGGTCGACACGGCTGAACAATTCCAGCGCAATGCGCAGAGCGCATCATCCGGGCGCGATCAGCGCTTGCCCGCCCATGCCTAGCCCTCAACATCAGGCGCTGGTTCTCTGGGGCGTGCGCCGCATGCTATCCGACGGATTTAGCATGACCGGCGTCGACGGCTGGGTCGACCGGCTCGGGCTCCCAGCCGGCTTCCCCCGTCCGCCGGTGATCCAAGGCGTGCGCCCCGACGCTAGCGGCTGGCATGCCTCAGACGATATTGAGGCTTTCGTGGAGGCCAAGAGCGAGCGTGATGTCGACAATGCCCATACGAGAAAGCAGTTGCGCGAACTCTCAAGCCTGCAATCGTCCAGTGGCAAGCCGTGCACGCTCTATCTGGTCATTCCGCGCAGCGCTGCTTATGCGTTGGACAGGGTGCTGATCGACTTAGGCCTCTTGCGTGCTAGGAATGTCAGGCGCGTCCATGTCCCTGACATATTGCTGAGGCACTGAACATGTCGAGCATCAAGCCACCTCTTGACCTTCCACATCAGACAGAGGGGACACAGTTCCTGCGTGAAAACAAGGCTGCGGCGCTGTTCGACGAGCAGGGCCTGGGCAAGAGCAAGCAGGTGATCGACGCGTTGAGCGCGCAGATGACTGAACACAGCATCGACGCGGCGCTCATCATCTGTCCTAACGGCCTCAAGACCAACTGGGGCCAGGAAATTGAGAAGTTTTCAGCATGCACTTATGCAGTGTTTGGTGCCGGGCGCTCGGCACGACGCATGGCGTTCAGAAATCTGAAGTCCTCGTTCTACGTAATCAACTATGAAGCTGTGGACTCTGAGCTTGCGTCGCTCAAGGCATTGCTTCGCTTCAAGCGAATTGCGCTCGTGCTCGACGAGAGTCACCGCATCAAGACACCTGAAGCCAAGACAACACAGGCGGTGCTTGCCCTGCGAAGTCTCGCGGCGCGACGTTACATCCTGAGCGGGACGCCTGTTGCGAACAAGCCTGAAGATCTGTGGTCCCAGATGCTCTTCCTTGACGATGGACAGGCGCTTGGAAATTCGGCCGAGCAATTCCAACAGACCTACGGATCAGCCAGTAGTGGGTACCGCAATCTCGAGCAGTTGCGTTCGCGCGTGGCCACCAAGAGCCTGAGGCGCCTAAAAGCCACTGCGGTGTCCTTGCCCTCCAAGAAATTTCGGCGTGTACCGGTGACCCTGATAGGACRTCAGGCCCAGATGTACTCAGCCATGAAGGTCGATCTGGCCCTGTGGGTGCGCGGCATGGATGGTCAGGACACTGAGGAACGCGCCGATGCGATCCTCGCGCGCCTCGTGCGCTTGGCGCAACTCGCAAGCAATCCGGCCATGCTCGACGCGGCGTACATTGAAACGCCGGCGAAGTTTCTGCAACTGGACCGTGAACTGGCAGATCGGATGGACGACTCGGAGCAGAAGGTCCTGATCTGGACATCGTTCGTGGAAAACATCAATGCCTTGCGTTTGCGGTATGCACGCTGGAACCCCGTGTGCATTCATGGGGCCATTCGCAACGAAGAGCGCGACAGGGCTGTTAAAGCCTTCAAAACAGACCCCGGTACGCGGATTCTGATCGCCAATCCTGCGGCCGCCCGGGAAGGTCTCACGCTGACTGAGGCCAACCTGGCAATCTATCTTGATCGCACATTCAATCTCGTGGACTACCTGCAGTCTCAAGATCGCATTCACCGAATATCGCAGACTCGCGACTGCGAAATCGTTCTACTCATTGCACAGAATACCGTCGATGAATTCATCGATTTCACGCTGGAGCAAAAGCACCGCGTTGCGCAGTTTGCCCAATTCGACAGCGAAGAACTCGCCGCAGAAGACGCCATGATGATCAAGCCTGAGGATCTCCGTCGGCTAATTCAAGACTTCGACTGAGGTTTGTCCGGGCGGCGCGGTTACTATGAAATTTGGATGGCCTGTTAGAGCCACTTCATACCGATAGAAGGTCAATCAGCGCATGACGCTCTACGCATCGAGTCGTACGTCTTCGACATTCGGTGCCTCGATAACGTGGTACTCGAGCTCTTGAACATCAAGTAGGCACTTGGCAAGGCGTATTGCCTGGGCGCCGTTGCTTGGAAAATTCGCCGACGTCAGTGGTTCATTTTGCATGCGTATCTTCATGGCAGCGGCTTCTGTCGAGAAGAATTCCTCGGTCAAATTCTTGGCTTTGAAGCCGCGCTCGAGAACATGCCGAAGGACAATGATCAGTGCCGTGTAGCCTACGGATTTTCGGATGATGTAGTCGCCGTTCTCATCTTCCCATTCGGCTTTGAACTGTTTCGAGATTGCGGTGAAGAAGTTCTGAACGATTTTAAGAATCGTGGCATCGTCATCGTTCTTGAAGTATTTTCTAAGTGGGCATCTCTTGTCGTCCGGGAGGTCAGACCCTTTGCCCGTCTTGAGGATTCTTACGTCCTCAGCGGAGTCTCGTGATATGAGCTGTTCCAGCCTGGCTGCAAAAGTGCCTTGGGAAAGCATGACCTTGCCTTCACCGTGATGATCTTCACGCCGACCAAGCATCTTCAATTTGCGATAGAAGGGACTACCCTCGCTGCTATTCAGCGCTTGCGCGATGTAGTTGCAGGTCTTCTGTGGGCTGCGACTGGTCGACAGTCCAAACAGGTCGTAGATGAGGGAACTCGAGACTGGCGTCTGCTTGCTGTTGATTGTGGAAAACACGAATGCCTTGTCATCAAGCGACAGGTCAAACATTAGGACGACCGCGAGGTCGAACTCCGAACGGAGCGCCGATTGGCGTAGTCCAAGGACTCGATGCTGTCCGTCCAGTACGTCCCCCACAACTCCTTCGTCCGGGATATCAAGCAGGATGACGTTCGACGCTGCTCCATCGATGTCAACAGCAACATTTGCCTCGGTAATGACCGAACTGTCGACGCCAAGAATGATTGGAGTCGGAAACGTCGCTTGTGGGTCAGTCGTGAAGTCCGYGATATTCTGCACGCGGGTCTTGTTGAAGATGCGTTGAATGTCTTCGCTCTGGGAGGAAGAGGAGGTTCGTGGTCTGTTCTTCACGCGATCGACGAAGAAATTCGCCGGCAAAGTCGTCAGATAGAACTCGCCCAACGGCTGCCGCACTTTGAGAGCCAGTATTCTCATTCGTTGACTCCCTCAGATCTGCTCGCCGTCGAAAGTCGTCGTCTGACTTTCGGCTTTGGCCGAGAGCTTCTGCACGTCCTCACTTCGACTTTTTGCGTATCGATCGTGAAGATATTTCGCGCGACCGAGACAGAAGAGCTGAAAGGCAACAATAGTGCTGAGGCCCCAGAAGAAGATCTGTAGGCCATGTCGAATCGGAGCTTTTTGAACAGCGGCAGTGTTGGATTCTGCAATGGCTTGTCCTCGTGCATCAACGGCCGCCTTGCTGTCGGCGACCGCTGTTGTTGGTGAAACGAGTAACGGACCGACGAGCCCTGCTTGAAAGAGGATCACAAGGCCAGCCACCACGCTCCAGGTGACTTTTCTCCCCAACATCAGGACAGCTGACTTATCGCGTAGCGCTTCAATGAACTCGCATGCGACTGCCGCGCATGCGGAGGAAAGTAGCGCGATCGCGAATGTGTAGGAGCCACCGGATCGAAGGTAGCTGTCCCATATCGTCGCCAAGTCGCTGGAACTCTGGTATGTCAGAAACAGGACGAAGAAGAGGCCAGCCTGACCTACCAACACCTGCACGGCGACGAAGACAATTAATTGGTAGTTCTCTTCGCGCCAGATCCTTGCAATATGGGCGAACGACGATGGTTCTTTTTGGGCCGTATCGCTTGCATCCATCGGTCACAACCTCCTCGGCGGTACTCGCCAGATCTCATTCTCGCAATGTAACAAAACACTGGGCGGTGCACGCCAGCAATCCCGGCCGCGTCTGGACGTCGACGGCACGCCGCCGTCATCTCTCCCATCCGTCCTGCGGCATTGTCGCGGTGGAACGGCCAGCCGCATACAACTTAGATTCCAAGCTGCCCCTCGGGATTGGTTGTTGGCTGCATTTGAGGGACAGTCGCCATCCCTGTCTTGGGTCTTGCTTGTAGCTACCAGTTATGCGTGAACCGCAGTCGAAGTGTCTCCAGGGCTGGCGGGAACGCCGCCTCGCAAGTCATGCCTAGGTAGGTCGCGGCGCGGGTCGTGCCCACGTACAAGTACTTGTCAAACAACTCCGGCTGCTCGTTCGCCAGCCGGTCTACGCCGACAAAGAACACTGCTTCGAACTCAAGCCCCTTGATGTGCTGAATGTCGAACACTCGTACGTCGTTCTCGTTGCCCATGGTCTGCCCGACCCGGCAAGGTACTGCCTTGATGTTGTTATCTACCAGTTGATCGCTTAGCGCCTGTGCCAGTGGCTCTACCTCGGCTTCGCTCATCACCAGCACGGCGATCGAAGGCATCTTCTTCACAAACGCTTCGATTTCGCGGATGCGCGCGGCCAACCACACAGCTATCTCTACCGACGATTTCAGTCCTTCGACCAGCACTGGCGCCACGCCCTCGTTGTCCACGCCTTCGGGCAACGACACCGCGCCGGGGTCGCCGCCGCCCAAGCTGACAATGTCCTTCGCCATCTCGTTGAGCTGGGTACTCTGCCGGTATGAGATGGTGATCGTCTGGTCGCTCAACCCCGGGCAGGCCCACCGCACGTCTTCCAGTCTGCGGCTGCCCCAGCTGGTCAACCGTTGGTTGAAATCGCCGCAGGCGAAGAACGAAGTGCCAAGTGGGTTGGTCAGCGCCGCCATGCAGCCTAACTGGATGGGCGAGAAGTCGGTCGCCTCGTCAACCAGGATTTGATTCCGCTGGGCGCCACGCACGGCGTCCAGCGCGGACCATTCGGTCGACTCGATCTCACGTTGCACCGAGGGTCGTAGCTGCAGGCCCGTGGCGTTGCGCAACAGAGCAAGAAGCATGATGTCCAGCTCGAGCGGATGAAGGTCCGTTGCCATATAACCACCGGCCGATTGGTACCAACTGCCTTCCCCCTGACGTTGGCGTCTGAAGCTGCGGTAGCGGCGAGGCACATCGTTGATGAACGACCGCGCTGGATTCAGCAACTTTCTCACACGCGATTGCTGAACCAGACTGCGGCCCACGGCAGCCAATTCGGCTGGTGCCAGCCCGCGATCCCCTAACCACTCGACGATGCGACTACTTCGCCGACCCTTCTTCAGCGAGTTGCCCGTCGCGCGTGATCGCGCCAGAGCGCGTAAGCTGCGCTGGTAAGCTTGCATCGCAGCGGCGCGTCCGGTTCTTTGCTCGACCGGCTCTTCATCGTCGTCGTTCTCGTCCTCATCGTCTTCGTCGGTATCCGTGCTCGTGTCCTGCAGCGTGTCGAYGAAGCGCGCCAACTCGTCTAGGAAGGAGCGGTTGCGGTTCACCTGCAGGGTCAGCGCCTCCTTCACTTTTCCGTCGGTGTAGGCTCTCATTTCCTGCAAGCTTTGTTGCAGCCCACGGGTGCTGCGGCTCAGTCCGACCACTGCGTCGCCAGCGTTTTCAGGCCCCACCCCGGCGAGGGACTCTAGTGCAGGTACAGCCAGCGCGGAAACTGTTGTGTCTGCGTCGGCCCGCAAATCCTCCGCTGCCTGGAGAATAGCCATCAGCCATGCGGTTTTCTGCCATTGGTCGAAGTCGGCATACCAAGCGGTCGGCGCTTCTCGAGCGGTGGCGGTGAGGGTGGGCGCGGAATCCTTCAGCACGAAAATGCCGCTGCCACTGGCTGTGCGCAGGATGCCAAAGCGGTTCCGTGCCAGGTCGTGCCGCTGATCGCTCCACGTGCGAATGCGTTGCTCGGGCGCGAGGATGCCCTCGAGTGCGAAGGCCTCCTTTACATACTGCCGCAGCAGGTCGGTGGGCGTGAACATCATCCAGCTCTGCGCGTGCGGCAACTCGCTGGTCTCGTCCATGCGGCGGATGAGCCCCTGTTCGACCTCATCCAGTACGGCGGTGTCCAGCTTCTGGCCCAGGCGACGAATCAGTGTGGTCGTCTTGCCGGTGCCAGGCGGGCCCAGGATCAGCAGTCGGCTGGCCAATGGCAGGCGGAAGATCTCGTCTTGGTAAACATCGAGCACTGGCTGGTCGCGCAGGCCCATCTTGGCGATCACGCTGCGGCGCCGACCGGCGATCACGTTCTTGGCCGCTTCCTCCTCGGCCAGCAGCGCCGTCAGCACGTCCTCGGTCACTCCCGCAACAGCTGGCACCAACAATTCGCGCAGCGAGCGTATGGTGACCGTGGCGAAGTTCTCGCTTTCGAAGACGCTGTCACGCGAGTCCCAAATGTCCTGCTTGAAGGGACGCAGCAGGGCGCGCTGACGCAGTTCGACCTCCTGTCCATCCGGACGGACGAAGGTGGAGCCGACTGCGCGTGAGGCCATCGCGCCCATTGGCGAACGGTAGGAGATGAGCAGGCCGCCAAGCTCCCTGGGCGGCGAGGTACGGCAGACGTAGTACGTGTGCATGGCACCAGATTCATCGCTGACCACGACTTGAGCGATGGAGGGCTCCCGGCTGAGGGCAGCGAAGGCGGCGGCCTTCTCTGTATTCATGCGCTCGATTGTTTGCAGCGCGGCGGCCTCGCGAGCCGGGTTCATCACTCCGATTGATTCCGCTGTGAGATAGGAGTCGCCTTCGAGGCAGCGTCGCACTCGTTTCTCCACTTCGTCGAAAGTGTCGAGAACATCTCCCGCGATAGTCGTAACTGAATCTTGGTGCACGGTGTCTCCGCTCAAAGCCAATCTCCTTTTAGACGTGAATACGCAATCAGCCCAACATGGCGTCGCTGTCGTGGCAAACATCTACCATGGGGCCTGATTCGATGACTTTGGTTACATCTTACTGGGCCGCCAATTGCTTGCGCCGAGCCGTCCCCACCCGACGAGCGTTTGACGCAGGCGCTCGAGCAGACGGCGGCGCGGTGGGCATGCAGGCGTTGAACAACCTGTTCGCCGCGGGCAGCACGTTTCCGGCCATGGCGGAGCGAATGCATCCCGTGATGCAGAGGCCTTTGCGCTGATGATTCTTACGTGCGTGGAACATCGGCTTCCACGACACCCTCTGCTTTGGGCAGCAGGCTCACCGACCAATGGCCGCCTTCTTCCTGCAGGGGCGCCAGGAGGTCGTAGGTCTTGACCATGTTCAGCAGTCCCGAGTGGCCGTAGGTCTGGGGCGAGAAGGCGGGGTCGGTGCGCTTGAGGTACTGGCCGAGGACGCCCAGGCCGACCTTGCCTTCGGACGTGTCGCTGGCCAGCAGCGCCACGGCCTCGACGAGGAAGCGCGGCCGGCGTTTCGGCGCCGGCTTGGGCGGTTCCTGCTTCGGCTGCTCGGCCTTGGCCGGCTCTGTCTTTGCGGGGGCCTTCGGCGCAGCCTCGACGACCGCTTCTGCTGGAGGCTCGGGTCGTGTCCATTCGAAGAACTGGTCGCTGGCGTTGCGCAGGGCGTCGGGCGTCTTGGGCTCGCCGACGATGCACACGGTGGCGCCGCGCTCGCGTAGCTTGCGGCACAGGTAGGCGAAATCGGAATCGCTGGTGACCAGGCAGAAAGTGTCAGCCCGGCGATCGAAGAGCGCCTCCAGCGCGTCCAGTGCCAGGGCGATGTCGGCGGTGTTCTTGCCGGCGGCGTATTGGTACTGTAAGCAGGGAGTGAAGGCTAGGCGCACCAGCGCGTCCTGCCACTTGTTCGCCAGCGTGCCCTGGTTGCCGTAGCCGCGGCGCAGCACGACGCGGCCGAACTGCGCCACCATGCGCAGCGCGTGTTCGAGGATGTCGGGCGGCACGTTGTCGCAGTCGACCAGGACGGCTACGCGTGTCTCTGTTGTCGTTGGGGTGGTGCTCATCCGAGGTTCTGTGCTGCTGGATTTAACGGGTCACAACGGTAGCCGATTCCGAGCGTCTCCGGTCAAGGGAGGCAACGGCCAGGGGCTTTGCGGATCAGAAGAAGACTTGGATGTCGGTGACTATCGTGAATCGCTTGTGTGCGGCCATCTCCTTGCCTCGATCCCAGGTCAATGACTTGTAGAGTTCATGGGGCAGCTTACGTGCGTTCTTGATGAGTGCATTAACAACCGTCTCAGTGTCCTTGCCGTCGACCTTCACCAACATCACGTAGCGCGTCTGCCRGAGACCTGGACGACTGCAACGGGCCGACATTCGCRAGGCCAAGATTGCCCGCCCGAAACCGGACGCACCTTGGTCTGCAATCATGACTGCCGTAATCCTGAACTTCCAAGGACTGCTTCACGTCATCCCACGTTTTGGGGATGACAACATACACCGGGGCAGTTACAAAGCCCCAAAGCTTGGAATACGAGGCTGAGGGAATCAAATGCGCATGCACCAAAGCGACCGCAGGAGCGCGAAACTCCACTTCGTAGGTGCACTCGCACTGGCGCTGGCCTCGACGCTCTGCTTTCCGGACAACGCGAAAGCGGAGGACGGGAAGCCCGAGACGCGGATCTACACCTTCCCGACGTGCCCTGCCACGGGGTCCGACGTCTACAAAGACCCATCAGCGGCGATAGTAGGCCTTGCACCGTTGGTGGCCGCATTGGTATCTGCGGTGGTCTCGCCACTGATAGAAGGCGTGGTCGACAAGGGCGTCAACGCGCTAAAGGAAGCCGCCAAGGACAAGGACTTTCCGATCGCCTCCCCTGATCCCGTGATGAAAGAGTTCTATCAGGTAGGACTGTCTGGAGAGACCGCACTCAACAGGCAGATTGGCTGCGTTGTCCTGGTGCGCGGAGAGTTCGAGACCGGCAAGTTCCCACCAGATGTGTCCAAGCCTGGAGATCTGCTGTCGAAACGCATCGAAGCCAAGTTCAGGGTTGGGGCCGGAAGTGGTGCGACCCCGCAGCCTGGCGATGACTATGCGCGCGTGAAGCCGGGCAAGCTCGAGTTCTACTTCGAGGTCGTCCCTGTGGTGTCGGACGATGGCAAGACGCTGGGCCTGCGCCCCCAGGCGTTGCAGGTTGAGAGCTTCGCCTCGAAGGACGGCTTCTTCGGGCCGTCGCGCCGAAACTATCAGTTCACCATCACCTTCGCAGACCCGTTCGGGTCCACGGCCTTCGCGAGTGCCGACTTCAAGTACGAGGGGGTCGAGCGCGGCACGTCCAAAGAGGCCTGCGTCGCGAAACCAGCGAAGACCTACTGCGTGCCGACGGAGCTTGGTGGCATTCGGGGCTGGTATGCAACAAAGCCCATCTCGGACGACTTCGCCGCACTCATCAAGAAGCGCCAGGCAAATGCAGTCACGGTGAAGACCGCAGTGAATGCGCTGGATCCCGCACTGCCCATGCCGATGGTGCCAGACGACCTGATAAATGTGATCCCGAAGCTCGGCAACTACTGCAGAGAACTTGAGGCGGCAAACAAGCTGCGGACGAATGGGCAGCAGTGGGACGACGCATGCCCACCGACTCTTGCACGCGCCAAGCGTGAGTACCTCTACGAAGAGTCCATTGGAGCTGCCAAACTGGCAAAGCAGCAGGCGGATGAGTTTTGGTCGAAAAAGTGCATAGACCCTGCAGGGGTGCAGCTCGCAAGGAACGACCAAAACATGGTCAAGTGCCTCGAGACCCTTGCCGGCACCCAACAACTCGTTCCCGCTGGAAAGTTCTTGCTAACGTCGACGATCGTGGAGACTAGGCCTGGCAACAAACTGGCAGCGTTCCTCGCCCCAGCCGCAGAAAAGGTAGCACCTGCCGTGAAGACGGCTTTGAAGGAGAAGTTCGATCCCGTGGAGCGGGAGAAGCTTGCCGCTGCAGCCGCGGCAAAGACCGCTACGGATGCCAAGACCAAGCGCGATGCGTTGAACGCTATCACGCTTGCCGATGACGCCGTGAGTGCCGCTCAGGCGACCTACGACGCTGCGTTCGCCAAGTCGGCCGACGCTCCAACCGACTCGGCCCTGAAGGTTGCGGCGATCAACGCGCACATTGCGCTCGTGAAGGCCCAGATCGCAGCCAACGACGCCTACCGCGCCCTGGATCTTCCCATCCCGTATCCCTCCTTTGGATAGCCGCGATGGTCAATTGCCACCTCGTCTTGCTCACTGCGTCGCCGAAGGTGCTCTTCAAGGACCTTGCACCCGTGGCGTCTGCAGCGATGCGGCAAATCAACGACCACTTTTACCGGTTCTGGGAAGCGCTTTGGTACCGTGACCCCGTTCACCGATCAGTCGCAGGTTCCTCTGGCGTCCTGTTGCATTTTGTCCGCACGGTGCAGTCTCACGCGCTTCGCTGCAACGCGACCGCCATGCGGGGTGCCAGATCTTCGTGCAACAGCCGTGATGAAGTCGGAAGATCAGTGTTTCTTGAAGGCGACACGTCTCGCGAGCACAGTCGCTCTGCGTGTCTCGGTCGCAGATGCGCGGAGGCTTCATGAGCCAGATCCTGGAACTCGCCATCGCCCGCATTTGCCTGATCGGCATCCTCGCTCTGACGGGAGGACCGAGCCATGCGGTGGTCGTGGGGCAGAACGATGCGGTCACGGTCGCTTCGCTGCCGGCCAACGACCCCATGCGGCAGGTGGGCCAATCGGTCGGAATCTTGTTCGCACAGTCGCACGACGGCTCCGCATCGATCTGTACTGCCGCCATCATCTCCGACCGTCACATCCTCACGGCTTCGCACTGCGTGAACGACGCCCAAAGCCTTACGGCGGCCTTCGGCGAGGGATCCCGACGTGAGTCATTCCGCGTGCTGGCGCCCGCCGTTGAGATGGACAGGCTGCGCAACTACGCTGTTCTCAACATCGAAGGCGCACCGTCCAGAAAGTTCAGCGCGGCGAAGCTGTTGCTGCGGATCCCGATCCAGGGCGAAAGTGCGTTCTTGCTGAGTGTCAATCCCAGCGGCGAACTGACCGCGGCCCGGGGTTGTTCGGTGCGCGGAACGACAACCGACGGCTTGATCCTTCACGATTGCGACAGTGCACCGGGAAGCAGTGGAGGCCTGCTTTTTTCAACCAAGGACCTGGCCGTTTTGGGCCTGCATGTCGGCTCTGCCGACCAGTTCAACCAAGCCTCGCCCATGTACGCGATCGGTCTGGCGAGCGCCTTGGTTCGCAACCTCGCAACCATCAAGCCCCCCATCATCGATTTCCGGACCGTGGGCAACAAGCCTTCCGAGATCGCCACCGACTTCAGACGCCTGTACCTCTCGCTGCACAACGAAGGGCGGCTGCCTCTGAAGTCGTACCCGGTCAACCGGTTCAGCACCATCGAAGAAGTGTTCCGATCCCTTGGACTCTTCCATGGGTCGCCGTTCCCGATCGAGCTGGACAGCATCGCTTGCGACCTCAATCCGAACGTCTGTTGGCGCGAAAGAGTGGAGGCCACCGCGCAAGAGCGAAAGCCAGGGAGCTACGTACGGGATGCGATAGCTGACCCCGCGAGACCGAGCGGGAATTCAAGGCCTTCCAGTGGCAATTGGTCCGTCGTACCGCCTGCGTCCCTGTGGCTGCCGAGCGTTCAGGTCGAGGAACAGCGAGGATGGTTCGTCTATCGCAAACGCGCTGGCGAGGACATCGAACGTGTAGTCACGGATGATTTCGGAGCTTGCGATCTGTTCGACGGTGAGTGCAGGCGCCTCATCATCGGAATGAACAGGGATCAGGAAGATAGGCTCACGCGCGCCTATTCGGGCGTGATCCTGCTCCCGAAACCCTCCTATTCCGTGAGGGCCATTGACATCTCCACCGCGGCGGAGAAAGGCGTGGGGCCTTCGGTGGAGATCACACCGGCCTCGTCCCTCCAGAACGGCACGCTGGTGCTGCAGGCAAACGACGCGGCCACGGGCGGCAAAGCGGCGCGGCCCAAGGAAACAGAGTATCGAATCTTGCAGGCACCAGCTCCGTCCGGTACTCCCGCCAGCTTGGACGCAGTGCTGAAGTCACTCGGTGCAACCGCGTCCGGTTCTGCGCGCATCGGCACGAACCAGGCGCCGGGGCAGCAGGCTCGATGCAAGGGCAGCGAGGCGAACCCCTGTGAGATGGATCCCAGCGATCTCTCGAGCTACCAGCAGAAGCTGACAGGGGGCATCTACTTCCCCTACGCGACGCTATCGGACTACCCGCCCGTCACGCGGGCAAAACCCAAGCGGATCGGGATCGTCGACACCGATCTGGACCTGAGCCATTGCGCCTTCGACCAGAGCCGGCTGAAGCCGATCGACACCGATGTCCGTGCTTCGGCCCCCATGGCAGCGGGTCACATGCCCTGCAAGTGGCTGAAGCCATACCGCGAGGCCATCGACAGTCACGGCACACATGTGGCGGGCCTGATGGTCGGGAAGATCGGCGACAGATCCTGGGGCCTGAATCCCTTTGCAACGCTCTACGCCGGTCAAGTTAACACGACGACAATCGGTCAGCAGGTGCGAGTCTCCAACCTGGAGCTTTCCATTCTCCTGAGAAAGATGCTCGACGAAGCCGGCGCTGCCGGCGGTCTCGATGTCGTCAATCTCAGCATCTTCTACGAACGGGAAGGCATAGGCGCAGGCGTACCCGGCGGCATGGGCACACGCCCCCGCGGCGACCCGGTGCTCGACGTGATCCGGAGCGACGGACTCGAGACCCTGTTCGTCGTGGCGGCAGGAAACGACGGCGACGACTTCACGGCGATTTGCGACCTCAGGCCAGCCTGCATCGATCTGCCGAACGTCATCTCCGTCGCGGCATTGGATGGGAGCACATCCGACGCCGCCCTGCTCAGGAGCGGTGCAGGGGGAAGCAACTACGGCAGCCGGGTGCACGTGGCGGCACCGGGCACGGACGTCTTAAGCCTGGTCAACGGCAATTACCTCGGCCTGCTAAGCGGCACCTCACAGGCAGCTCCCCAAGTCGCTGCGGTTGCCTCCATCTTGCGCACCCTCAGACCCAAGGCGAGCCCCGGGGATGTCAAGGAACGGCTCATCACCTGCTCACGCGAACTGCCGCGTCCAGCGGGGACGGCCGACGACAACGCGAACGAGGTGTTCGGCGGCCGTATCGATTCGGCCTGCACCCTGGCGCCCGAAGGCGAGGGACTTCTGGAGGAAAAGGATTCCAAGGGCAGCTACCGAGTAAGGGCCCTGAAGGTCGGAGCGCAACCGGATATCGTTTTCGAGGCAGTATCCGGTGACTACTCGATCGCGATCCCCCCCAGACAACTTCGAGGGCTGCGCGCGAGCATAGGCGACCGCGAGGAACTGACGGTGTTCTACAAGCGATCACCGGAGAACGCCAACGAACAGTTGTCCAGGGAAGGACAACTGTCCGTGAAGGCGGATGCAAAGATCTTCGTCGAGGTCTGGGACGATCGCGGTTCCGACTCTCCCGTGTGGAAAATCCGCCCGTTCCTAGTGCAGAACATAGCGCGGTTCGTAGCTCCTATGCGGAGCCGCTGATTGGAGGGCAGCATGGTGTCACTCGCATCCTTCTGCGCGATCGCCCTCGTTGCGATGGCAGCGCTCCAAGGCCAAGTCGCGGCCCAGCCTGCGCATGACGGTCGTTCGCCCATCATCGTCGGCAACGTAGAGCAGCGCGACCATAGGATTTCGCTTTCCGGCAAGAACGGAAACCCATCGGTGATCGCATCGGGCGTTCCAACCGCTACAGCCATCAAGCTTCGCTTGGAATACGTCGATGGATCCGACGTTCCCCCCGGCGTTGCCGTCGTGGTGCGGGATTCCAGCAACCACGAAGTGGCGAGGTACGCGGGTGAAAGACTGGCCGAAGAACGCTGGCTGTGGTCCCCATTGATCAAGGGGGCCGCGGCGACCGTCGAGGTGGTCGGGTCGGCGCTGCCGTCGGCTGACTTCAGGGTTTTGGTCGCTGCCGTCGCCTCGAACGTTCCGCCCGCCAAGCCGACGCTCAACATCGTGAGGGAATTCGACCTGGAGGACATCGAGTACATCCGTGTAAATCAGCCGGAGATCTTCGCGGCAAGCCGTGCCGTGGCGAAGATCTCGTTCGTGACCAGCAAGGGCTCCGCGGCTTGCACCGGATTTCTGGTGGGCGAAAGTCAACTGCTGACTAACCATCACTGCATCAGCACCCAGGAGCTCTGCAAGTCCGCTGATGTGATATTCGGCTTCGACAAGCCCGACATGACGCTCGGACAGGAGGTGCAGAGGTGTCTGCGGCTCATCGACAAGGACGAAGGCCTCGATGCGGCGCTCCTCGAGGTTGCGGGCTCGCCAGGACAACGATGGGGCGTGCTTGGGTTCAGCGTGGGCGGCGAACCCTCCGTCCCCGAGGCGGCCGTGGTGGTCCAGCACCCGGYAGGCTTCCAGAAGTTCGTGTCCCGAATCGATTGCGTCGTGGCGACTATGCCGGCAGACGGTGTCAACAAGGGAGCTGATTTCGGCCACTCGTGCGACACGATGGACGGCAGCTCGGGTTCGCCGGTGCTCAGGAGGGGGGACCTGAAAGTCATCGGCCTTCACCACTGGGGTTTCGTCTCCGGCGACGCCAAGTGGAAGGCGGAGAACAGAGCGGTGCAGATCAGCCGCATCAAGACCAGGTTCGGTCTCTAGGCAGGTCTGTGGCCACATGTCGGGATCTTTCGAGGAGAACGGGCCGTGTCCGCCGCACGGTCTGGCCCTTCGGCAAGCATCGATCTGTGATTCCTCAACACAACGGTTGCAGTACCAGATTCAAGGGCAGTTCAACGGTCGTCACGCAGCACGCAAGGAGTACGAAGTGATTCAAGTTCGCGTCCCATCCTCATCTCTCCAAAGACCCAGGGCGAGGAGCGCCCGCGCGCTGGCTGCGCTGGCACTGATTCCCGCGATCTCGGTGTTAACGCATCCGAGCGTGCTCGCACAGGATAAGAAGCCGGCGTTCACGCCCACCGAGGCGAGGCTCTTCCTGCGGAGCACTTCAGATGCGCTGCTGACCAAGCGCAGCGAGAACGCCAGAACGTTCAAGGCCTTCAAGGACTCGGTTACGAAAGAACCCTTCCAGTACGGGAAATACATCGTGAACGGCGATACGCCGATCCGCGACATCAAGGAGCTCAAGCAGTTCTACAAGGAGAACGTCGTGGGCCGCTCTGGGAATGCCAACGTCGAATTCACAATTATGCGCAGGAATGGCGTCGACATCACCTGGGACGACCAGAAGAGGAAGGCGCTGACGTACTGCGTCAGCAATGCGCCGGTGGCATCCGGCGGTTTCGGAGACCGTTACAGCGCGGTCGTGGCTGCCATGGCGGAGGCAACCAAAGCCTGGGAACAGGCCGCCGACATCAAGTTCGTGCATGTGGCCGCGGAGGACGCCAAGTGCACGCCGGAGTCGAAGAAGATCATGTTCGACGTGAGGCCGGTCAAGGTAGGCGCCTATCTAGCGCGGGCGTTCTTCCCGAACGACCCTCGCACTGCGCGCAATGTGCTTATCGACAACTCGGCGTTCGAGCTACCCGCCGGGGGCAAGCTCTCGTTGACCGGGATTCTCCGACACGAACTCGGGCACACGTTGGGAGCGCGACATGAACACACCCGTCCCGAAGCAGGCACCTGCTTCGAGGACAACGATTGGAGGGGCGTGACTGACTATGATGCCTTGTCGGTGATGCACTATCCCCAGTGCAACGGCAAGGGCGACTGGTCGCTGGCGTTGACCGATCAGGACAAGACAGGCATCGCGTGCGTGTACAAGCAACCGGGCGGCGTGCCCATCGATCTAGGCAAATGCGTCAAATGACGAAGGAGTCGCGGCCAGACCCGTGCTTTGATGGTCGTGAACTGACCGTCTGAGCAGCGTTACTGTTCGGTTCGGGTGAAGTCGGGTGCATATACCGCTGTTCCTGGCAGTCGTCCTATTGTTTGCAGCTGCCGTAGATCCGGGCGCTGCTAGGCCCGCAACATCGGCAGGCGCCGGCTGTCCATTGTTGGGTTCGTACTTGGATGACGGGCGCAGGATCGAAAGCACGGTAAGCGTCCTGGCAACTCATGTTGACGTCGATCTCAGGCTCAGGACCAAAGCGCGCAGATGGCTAGCCACGGCAACGTGGCAGCATCCGACACTCAGTTGCCGAGGAAGTAATGACGGCGATCGGCAGACCAGCGTGCGAGTTGCTCCTTACACCATTGGGCGAGTCCGTCAGCGATTTCATGCATTCCCTGTTCGCGAAGCCAAGCAACAGTACGTGTAGGGTCGCCGCGAGCTGAACGCGCGGAGCTGAGCGACTACAAGGGGCTCCGGCTATGTCCGCGGGCACATGGCACCGGCCGGCGATATGCTGAGCCCGACGGCCATGGCGCAGAGCTTTTAGTTGGCGAACATGGTTCCGCAGAACCCAACGCAGAATTCGGGCGCCTGGTCCAAGATCGAGCAGGACACACGCCGGTATGCGCTGCGCGCCAAGGGGGATGTGTTCGTGATCACGGGACCGGTGTTCAGCCCCGACGGCCAGACGATCGGAGGTAAGCGTTTAGCGATGTCGCCTTGATGGGCCGGATTGCCCTTGTCGACCTGGTTCAATGCCAACGGCATCATCTTTTGCGCGCCGGTTCATGGAACTAGGCATAGGCCAATGTGGGGTGGTGACGGCGCATGCGTCGTAAATACCTTTTGGCCCATGGTTGATTGAGTAGAGGCAGGGAGGCTGCCCAAGCGCATGTTCGCCACGAAGTCTCTGAACATCAAGTCGGACCGAGGTGTTGAGTTCACGTGTCCGCTTTGCGTCGCCCCAGGGGGGGCACTTCATGGGCAAAGGCAGTTCGAACGACGCCTACAACTTTAGGTGCGTGCAGGAGGGAAGCCAGCAGTAGAGCTTTCGCCCCTAGCAAAAGCGAACCTGAAGTTCGTCCGTCCGACTCGTGGATTTGTGAAGGCGTGAGCTTCGTCCAGCGGAGTCGGGGTTGGTTCCTGCAGACCCGCACGCTGCCAGCTCGATGTCAGACAATGCGCGATGAGAGCGCTACCGTGCAAGCCCGGTTTTCGCTTCACGAGTCATTGTCGTCGGCGCTTCAAACAGGAAGGCCGCGATAGTCCTTACTCGGACGCATCAAACTGCGGGCCGAACGCTTCGACGGCATCTTTCGCCGCCGCCTCCACGTCCATGACGTAGTTCTGAAGGGAAAGCGTCTTGCTGCCAATTCGGATGTGTCTGTCGAAGGGCTGCAACTGTGCCATTTGCTGGCGGATGATGGTCTCGCCCCGCAAGTAGTCGACCAAGTCCTGAGCCTGAAATTCAGGGCCGCGCCAAAAACTTACGTACTGCTCTGCGCCTAGCCTGATTTTTCCTCGTAGGACGACGTTCATCAACTCGTGCGCCTGCCGGACTGGGTGCGCTCTGGAACTATAGCCATTGAACACGCGGTTTGCTGTAATGATGGCTGAGTGGACGTTCTCTGTTGTCGGCACATCCCAACCCAGCCATGCCGAACACGGGTGGAACGAATTTTTGCATTCAAGGACGAACAGATGGCCGTCACGCCAGCAAAGGACGTCTGTTTCCCGTTCGCCTTCGATGTTGAATGAAAAGTTCTCTCGCACGCGGAACCCTGCATCAGTCAACGCCTGCACGACAGCCCGCTGCATTGGGTCTGTGGGCCCAAGGACGACCTTACGCAATCTGTTGGCAGTGACGATATTGCGCACTAGGTTTGAACGAAATATGAGCGCTGGTGCAATAACAAAATGCTCTCCCGCCTTAATGAGAGGTCGGTACTGCAGGTCGATAAAATTCTTGTGCTCTTTCTTGTGCTCTTTCTTGTGCTCTTCCAGTGTGAGCAGTCTGACCGCTTCTTCGGCCTTCTCAGGTGACAGCACGTTCCCCAGTAGCTGAACCAATTCTTGCTGCCGCATGATAGGCAGGACCGACCTCATCCTCAGAGCTTCTCTCTCTTGCTCATTCTGAATCGACTTAAGCTTCTCGTCGTAGACCGCATGCATAAAACTGAACATCCGCTGCACTTTGATGACGTCACGGACAGTCAAGAGTTCACTCACCCGCATTGACGCGCCTTCCTCAGGCCTGAAGTTCTCAATGCCAATCCCAATCAGACTGGCAATTTCGCCGACGTAGTACTCGTCCGTCGATATCGGAAGAAAGAATTGCTCGTCGTGCACTATCTTGAAGACTAGGCGTTCGATGGGTCGAGGGCGAAGCTCGACAAGCTCGCCCATCCCGATGTCGAAAGCACCTGCGATAACACTCTCCATCGTGGTCAAGGGTTGACCGGAATCGTGAAACTGCTGAAGGACTCGCAGTGCGCGGTTGGTATCCTGGATACCACTCTGGATATACCCAAGGCGGATGGACTTTTCAAGCATCTCGTCGGTTGAGAAGACGACGAGTACCTCTCCTTGCCGCCTCACCTCATACGGCATACCATCGACAAGCGCTTCGGCCTCAAGGAGCTCGTTCAACCGGGCCGCGTCTATGAGCAGGTTCGCATAGATGTTCTCGAACGGGTCGAGCAGTTTCTCGTCCACATGTTGCCAGAGCTTCGGGTCGGTACCGACTTCTTCACGCATCAGCTGGACGATGGATGAGAAACCCTGTGCGAGGTCCTCTTGCGACCAGTGCTCTAACCTCTCGGCAGTCTGTGCCCGGTCCCCCACCCAGTTGCGCGCAAACGCCTGGTTAACAATGTACAGAAGAGTTTTGAGCACAACGCGCTTGCGGGCCTTCAGGCGAATCACCAGACTTTCTCGCAGCCTTCGGGCCTCGGGCGCAGCGTCTAGCAGCACGCGCACGGAGTTCAGATAGGCCAATCGGTCCGGACGTAGCTGCAGTTGAAGCCGTGATATCAGAGCCAGGGCAGCATCCAAGACCTTGACAATGCCCCCCGAACGGAATTCATAACGTGATGCCCGGAACAAGCCCTCTCGTCGGATGCGTGCGGTGGAACCGTCGGCGTCCCACAGCATCAGCGACAGCATCACGGCCACGGCCTCCTTGTGTTTATTTCGCTCCAAGTTCTCGCCCAAGGCTGAGATTGCCGCCTTGACGTCGGCCTTCGTTGCAACGACTGGCGCGCCTACTTGCGCAACGGCCAGCATGGCGGCGATAGTCTGAGACGCTGCGAGCGCAGCTGCGTTCTCTATGATGGTCATTCGTGCTTCTTGTTGAGCAACATTCTGGGGATACCTAAAGTCATTTCCCTCGGTTCAGCCGCGTTGCTCGTTCCCAACGCCGGCAATTCATGGCAACAAAGGGCGGTCTACGATGAAGCGAGCAATGGCTGGGCTGGCTTATTGAATACACCGATGTCAGGCGCAAGCCGAAGCTGAAGCGGAAGTATCTGGCACACCAACGAACTCAAGGCGTGGGCGTAGATGGCTCGTAGACTGACTGGCAGTCTGGGTGTTGCCAGCAGAACGTGTCGAACAGGAGTGGCGAGCCGCCAGCTTCTGAAACGACGCAGCGCGCGAGTGCCTGATAGAAGTCATAAGCCCGCTGTGTATGGATGTTCCCCATGGAGAACGGCCCGCTCAAGCCGATGCCGCCGAAGGTCTCGCTCAATATGTGGAGACTCTTGCGGTCCAGCGGGATATGGCCGAAGTCGCGGCAGCATGCGTGCAACAAGTCGCCTTGAGTGCCCTTTACCGGCTTCCAGCCCTTAATTGCCATCCATCGCACGAACAAGTCGACCAGTTTGTATCGATGAGCGATGGACAGCGGATTCGCTAGCGCGTTTGATTGCCAATGTGCGCACAAGGAGTCAGTCAACTCCGCATGCAACGTGTCGAACTCCGCTTGGCTATGAGGCACGACCCCCTGCGATGCATCCATTCTCAAGCGGAATGACTCCTTTCCGGCCCAATTGTTGTAGCTTTGCAAGGGCCCCGTTGGTCCCGTCCCGCCATTTGAGATGGCGCGGATGGTAGAGCTACCGACACCAAAGTCTGTTGTTTCGCTGTTGGGGTTTGCCAAGAACTTCCGCGCCTGCTGCAGATACGCGGCGTATCGGTTGGTCCATTCGCGGGAGAGATGAATAGGGATGTCTGGCATTCCAGTAAGGTGAGCAGCGGACGAAGTGAAGTGCTCTGACTTTAACGTCTGCTGCGCAGTAAGCGCGGTGCCCCCGTCTTGACTGCAGTCGCAGATCAGGCTGCCGACGGCAGTCGAGCTTCTCGGCCATGTCCTCGCCGATGCGCTGCAGGGTGCAGCCGCAGCTGCAGGTGGTGCTCTCAGGCTCGTGGCGGATCTCCCGGCGCGGCAAGTGCGCGGGCAGCGGCTGGCGCTTAGGTTGCTGCTTCTCGTGCTGCGCAGATGGCGCGGCCTGAAGCTGCGCCAGCTCGCGCTCCATCGCCGCGAGGTCGGCGTCGATCGTCTCTTCCAGCAGGCTCTTCTGTTCAGCGTTGAAGGCTTCAGACTTGGCGGCAAACTTCAGCCGCTTGAGCACAGCCATCTCATGCGTGAGCTTGTCGATGGCGGCCTGCTTGAACGCGATCTCGTGGTCACGGCGTGCGATCTCGAGCTTGTCGGCCGCGGCTTCTCTTCTGAGCGAGAGGATCATCTCGCGCAGTTGCTGCGCGTCCAGGTGGTCAAGGTCGGCCGTGTCGATCACGGACGGTGATGGTGCCCCGGTGTACTCACGCGCGCATCAGCACATTCGGCGATTGCACTACAGCACGCTGATCACCCCAGCTTCGCCGACGCGCTGCCACGGAAGCCCGAGCACCAGCGCATCGAACTGGGGACGGGTCAAGCTGAGGGTAGTGCCGCTGTCCTTGGGCCAGACGAACTTGCCCTGATGCAGGCGTCGTGCCGACAGCCAGATGCCAATTCCGTCATGCACCAGAACCTTCATCCGGTTCGCGCGTCGATTGGCGAATAGGTACCTCCCTCGGCAGATTCACATCTAGTGGCCGGAGATCTGGGCCCATTCGCAGTTATCGACGTTGCTTACAGGTGAGTCGCAGAGGCCGGCGGGCACTCGCGCGTTCGCCTAGCCACTCTCGCTGGTCAGTTGGTGGCTGCCTTACTTGCCGTCATAGCGGATCAATGATTTGCCCGCCTTCTGGTCCATCAGCTTGCTCCCCGTGGGGCAGCGACCTCGTTTAGCCTTCTGGGCCAGCACTCTATTGCCAAGTTCAGAACTTTAATCCGCTGATCCAGCACTTTATTCAGTGGTTCAGGGCTCTATTCCTCGGAGTCAGGAGCCAGATGATTTCGGCCCAGTGCAGGGTGCGACCGTTCCGCTGAGCGGAAAAATCATTTGCGCCGTGGTGCTTTCGGGCGTGCCGCGTGCGGCCTACAGTGCGCCGTACCCCAGAGAGACAGGCCGACAAGGAGACAGCCACGATGCGCAACCTCAACCAGGACAACATCACCCAGGCCGTGCTCGCGCGCTTCGCCGACACGCCCAGCCCACGCCTGCACGAGATCATGACCAGCCTCGTGCAGCACCTGCATGCCTTTGCGCGCGAGGTGAAGCTCACCGAAGCGGAGTGGTTCCAGGGCATCCAGTACCTCACCGCCACCGGCCAGAAGTGCGACGACAAGCGCCAGGAGTTCATCCTGCTGTCGGACGTGCTGGGCCTCTCGATGCTCACCATCGCAATGAACAACGACAAGCCGGCCGGCTGCACCGAGGCCACGGTGTTCGGCCCGTTCTACTTCGAGGGCGCACCCGAATACGAACATGGCGACGACGTGGCCAACGGCGCCGCGGGCGCGCCCTGCGATGTGTACGCCACGGTGCGCGGTCTCGATGGCGAGCCAGTGGCCGGCGCGGTCGTCGACGTGTGGCAGGCCGACGAAGGCGGGCACTACGACGTGCAGCACGAGGGGCTCGATCATTCCGAGAACCGCGGCCGCCTGCGCACGGCGGCCGACGGCGCGCTGCATTTCCGCAGCGTGCTGGCCGAGGCCTACCCCATCCCCGTCGACGGGCCCGTGGGCGACCTGCTGCGCGCGACCCGGCGCCACCCCTGGCGGCCCGCCCACCTGCATTTCAAGATCGAGGCACCGGGCTACGAGCAGCTCATCACCCATGTGTTCCGCGAGGGCGACCAGTGGCTCGACTCCGACGCGGTGTTCGCGGTGCGCCAGTCGCTGGTCGCGCCCTGGAAGAAGCAGGACAACGGCCGTTGGCGTCTCGATTTCGATTTCGTGCTCAACCCGTTGAAGCAGCCTGCCTGATCGCGCCCCCCGGGAGACAAGTCCCAGGTACGACGCATCGAGCCTCATCCTGCTACGCTCGAAAAGCCTGCCGCCACGGCAGGCTTTTTTCTGCGCCCGTCACTCTCATGGTCTTTCCCCTCATCACCGACCCGCATTTCTATGCAGTCGCCATCCCCGCCGTGCTGCTGCTCGGCATCAGCAAGAGCGGCTTCGGCGCCGGCTTCGGTTCGCTCGCGGTGCCCTTGATGGCGCTCGCGGTGACGGTGCCGCAGGCCGCCGCCATCCTGATGCCGCTGTTGCTGCTGATGGACGTGCTGGGGCTGGCCGCATTCCGGCGCGACTTCGACCGCTCGCTGCTCAAGTTCCTGATTCCGTTCGGGCTGATCGGCACGGTGATCGGCACGCTGCTGTTCCGGGTGCTGTCGGCGCACACGGTGGCGGGCATCGTCGGCGTGTTCACGCTGCTGTTTCTCGCGCAGCGGCTGGTGTTTCCGCCCAAGCCCGACGATCCGCTGCCTTCGCGCGCGGTGGGCTCGGTGCTCACGGTGGTGTCGGGTTTCACGAGCTTCATCGCGCATGCCGGCGGCCCGCCGATCAACGCCTATGTGATTCCGCTGCGGCTCAAGCCGGTGGTCTTCACGGCGACGATGGCGTACTTCTTCTTCGTGGTGAATCTCAGCAAGTGGATTCCCTACGCGTGGCTCGGCCTGATCGACTTCCGCACCATGGCCACCTCGCTGGCGCTGATGCCCCTCGCGCCGCTCGGCGTGTGGGTCGGCATCCGCATCGCGCGGCGCATCGATGCGACCTGGTTCTATCGCTTCGTGTACCTGGGCATGCTGCTCACAGGCCTGAAGCTCGTCTACGACGGGTTCATCGGCTAACCCCCAGGCTTCGCGCACCCTCTTGCAGGGGGCAGCACCAGCGGCCCGGCAAAGCCGGTTCCGCGGTGTTTCGCGAAGGGATCAGAACTCGACGATCGATTTGAAGCCGCCGAAGATCATCCTCTTCGCATCGAACGGCATGGTCTTCGGGTCCATTGCCGTGATGCGCGGGTCGGCCATGACCTTCTTGTTCACCGTGTCGCGGTGCTTGCGCGACTTGTAGACGATCCACGAGAAGGCCACGGTCTCGTCGGCCTTGAGCTTCACGCTTTGCGGGAACGAGGTGAGCTTGCCGGGCTTCACGTCGTCGGCGATGCACTCCACGTATTCGAGCGCGCCGTACTCCATCCAGACCTTGCCGGCCTTGCGCGCGAGCTTGCGGTAGGCCTCGACCTTCTGGGTGGGAATGGCAACGATGAAACCGTCGACGTAGCGAGCCATGGGGGGCCTCCTGAATGAAAGATAGAACCGTTGAAGGAAAAACAGCGGCGGCTGCATGGCGTCGTGTTCACGATGCCGTTTCGCCCGCCGTCCTGCTGCGGGGTGCCGCTTCCTCGTTGTTCTGCGTCTGCCCCGGCGGTGCGGTGCGAAGCAGCAGGGCCCCGATCAAGCCCGCCGCCGCCGCGAACACGGCGCCGACGAGAAACGCAAGGTTGTAGCCGCCGGTGAGCGCGAGCGGAAGCTGTGCGCCGGCCGCTTCCATCGCGCTGCTGCGCGCCGCCGCCGCGCTGGCCAGCACGGCCAGGCCGAGTGCGCCGCCCATCATGAAAGCGGTGTTGACCACGCCCGAGGCCAGGCCCGAATCGGCTGGGTCGACCTCGCTCATGGCCGCGAGCAGCACCGGGTTGAACGCCATGCCGGCGCCCAGGCCCAGCAGCATCATGCCGGGCAGCACGTCGGTCACGAAGCTGCCGTTGACCGGTGCGCGCGCGAACAGCGCGAGCCCGATGGCGGCGAGCCAGAGCCCGGCCGCGAGCGGCTTGCGGATGCCGAAGCGCATCACCAGCTTGGCCGACAGCCCCAGCGAGAACACCGCCATGATCACGTTGGCCGGCAGGAAGGCCAAGCCGATCTGCATCGGCGTGTAGTTCAGCACCAGCTGCATGTAGAGCGCCGAGATGAAGAACCACGCGAACATCGCCGCCGCCCACAGCACGCCCACCACGTTCGCGACCGACACGCTGCGCAGTCGGAACAGGCCGAGCGGCATCAGCGGATGCTGTACGCGGGCCTCGATGGCGATGAACACGGCCAGCAGCACCACGGCCGCGCCGAGCAGGCCCAGGGTCTGCGTGGAGCCCCAGCCGGCCTCGTTGCCGTTGACGACGCCGTAGACCGCGAGCATGAGCGACAGCGTGACGGTGACCGCGCCGGCCACGTCGAGCTTCTCGCCGTGCGCCTGGCCGCGTGCACTGGGCAGCAGCGCCACGCAGAGCGCGTAGACAGCCACGCCGATCGGCAGGTTGACCAGGAAGATCCAGTGCCAGCTCAACGTGCTGGTCAGCAGGCCGCCCAGCAGCACGCCGATGCTGCCGCCGCCGGCGCAGACGAAACCGTAGACGCCCATCGCCTTGGCGCGGTCGGCCGGMTCGGTGAAGAGATTCATGATCAGCGAGAGCGACACGGCCGAGACCACCGCGCCGCCCAGTCCCTGCACCGCGCGCGCGGCGATCAGCAGCCCCTGCGAGTTGGCGATGCCGCAGGCCAGCGAGGCAAGGGTGAAGAGCACGAGGCCGATCAGGAAGAGCTTGCGGTGGCCGTAGAGGTCGCCGAGCCGGCCCCCCAGCAGCAGGAAGCCGCCGAAGGTCAGCATGTAGGCATTCACCACCCAGACCAGCGAGGTCTCGGTGAAGCCGAGGTCGGTGCGGATCGAGGGCAGAGCCACGTTCACGATCGTGGTGTCGAGCACGATCATCAGGACGCCGAGGCAGAGCACCATCAATGCGAGCCAGCGCTTTCGGTTGTCGAGTGTTTCGGTCATGGAGTGGATTCCTGCAAATCGCCTGCGAGGCGTATCAGACCAATGGCTTGCCACCGTTGATCAACCAAGGTGTTCCGAAGCGGTCGGTCACCATGCCGAAGCCTTCGACCCAGAAGGTCGGGGCGAAGGGCATCGCGACCTTGCCGCCGTCGGCGAAGGCGTCGAACACGCGCCGTGCTTCGGCGACGGTGTCGAGGGTCAGCGCAACGCCGAAGCCCTTCATGCCTTCGTAGGCCTGGCCGGGCATGGTGTCGGAGGCCATCAGCATGCCGTCGCCGTAGGCGAGCGCCGCATGCATGATGCGCTTCGCGGCGCCGGGCGGGAACTGCTCGGCGCCGGGCGCTTCGCCCATGGTCATCATCATCTGCATGGTGCCGCCGAGCGTCTTTTCGTAGAAGCGCATGGCCTCTGCAGCGTTGCCGTCGAACGAGAGATAAGCGTGGATGGGAGACATGAGGTTTCCTTGGTTACTTTTCGGTGGCCGTCTTGAGATTGGCGAGACCTGCTTCGAAGTCCTTGCCGATCATCTGGTCCATGTTGAAGAAGATGCCCATGAGCTTCGCGACGTAGGGGCTCGGGCCGTGCATGGCCCAGGTGACCTGCGTGGCGTCGCCCTGCGGCTGCAGCGTGAACTCGGCCACGTTGTGGCCTTCGAAGGGCTTGATGAAGTCGAGCTTGATCGCGATCTTCGAGGAGGGCGTCGACTCGGTGATTTCCATGCGGCCCGCGCCGGCCTTGTCGTTGCCTTCCCAGGCGTAGGTCGCGCCCTTGCCTGCGGGCGTGCCGCCGAAGGTGCGCTTCATGCCGGGGTCCAGCTTCTCGTAGGGCGACCAGGCACCCCAGCGGTGGAAGTCGTCGATCAGCGGAAAGATCTTCGCAGCCGGCGCCTGGATGCGCGTCGTGCGTTCCACGCGGAAGGTGTCGGGTCGTGTCGCCCCGTAGATGAGCAGCACGGCGATCAGGGCGAGGACGACGAGGGCAATTTTCTTGAGCATGAAGGAGGTACTCCGGAGGCAAAGGTGTCGGGCGGTCGGTTGACGGTCAGTTGGCGGTCGCCACCACCAGCAGCCAGCCCACGCCGAAACGGTCGGTGAGCATGCCGAAGCTGGAGGTGAAGAAGGTCGGGATCAGCGGCTGCATCACCTGGCCGCCATCGGCCAGCGCGTCGAACCGCTTGCGGGCGTCGGCATCGGTGGGGGCGGTGATCGACAGCATGATTCCCTTGAACTCCGCCTGGCCCGAGCAGCGGCCGTCGGAGAACATCAGCTCGGTTTCGCCGATGCGCACCACCGAGTGCATCACCTTGTCGGGGCTGGGCGTGGCGCCGGCGCAGCCGTCCCCTTTGTCCATGGATGCATCCGCCGGCGCTTCGCTGTAGCGCATGAGCTGGACCACTTCGGCGCCGAGCGCCTTCTTGTAGAACGCGATCGCTTCGTCGCAACGGCCTTCGAAGGACAGGTAAGACTGGACTTTCATGGCATTTCCCTTTCGCAGGAGAGGTTTCACGGATGCGCAGCGGACCCTGCGCGAATACGATGGAACTACTTTGTGTACACCGTCCACAAAGAATAGCAGGGATAATGGACAGTGTCCACATGGAATTGCAATGAAGCTCAACAACGTCCCCGACAGCCTGCCGCCCGCCAGGAGCACCTATCGCCATGGCGATCTGCGCCGGGCGCTGCTCGAGGCGGGCGTCGAACTGGCGCGCGACGGCGGCCCGGATGCGGTGGTGCTGCGCGAGGCGACGCGGCGCGCGGGCGTGGTGCCGAATGCGGCCTACCGGCACTTCGGGAGCCGGCATGAGCTGTTGCTGGCGGTGCGTGCGGCGGCGCTTTCGGCCGCAGCCAAGGCGATAGAAACCGAACTGGCCGTGCTGCCCTGCGACCAGCCGCCCGCCGACTTCGCGCGGGCGCAGGTTCGCGCCATCGGCACGGCCTACCTGCGGTTTGCGCAGGCCGAGCCCGGCTTGTTCCGTACGGCGTTCGTGGTGACCGAGGAGGGGGAGGGCGAAGTGGGCCCCGAGAGCGCGGGAGCGAGCGGGATGAACCCGTTCCAGTTGCTCGGCGCGGCGATCGACCGGCTGGTGGATGCCGGCGTGCTGGAGCCGGCGCGGCGCCCGAACGCCGAATACCTCGCATGGTCGGCGGTGCACGGGCTCGCGCTGCTGATCATCCACGGGCCGTTGCGGGCGCTCGATGCGCAGACCACCCATGCGCTCGGGCAGCGCCTCATCGACATGGTCGAGCGGGGGTTGTAGGGCCCCCCCGGGACTTCAGAGATAGATTTTCTGCAGCAGCTTGATCAGCGTCTCGCGCTCGCGCACGCTGAGCTTGGCGCTGGCATCGGCCTCGAGCTGCACCACGGCCTGCTCGGCTTCGCGGACCAGCGTTTCGCCGGCGGGCGTGAGATGCAGCCCCACCGCCCGGCCATCGTGCGGATGCGGCCGGCGCTCGATCAGGCCCCGGCTGTCCAGCGTGGCCACCAGGCTCACGAGGTTGGGCGGCAGGATGTCCAGGGTGCTGCAGAGCTGGCGCGAGGTGGCGCCCGGGTTGTGCGCCAGCAGCGAGAGCACCGAAAAATCGATCTGCTTGAGTCCGTAGGGCGCCATGCGCTCCGAGAAAAAGCCGCTGACGATCAGCCAGGCGCGGCGGGCGTTGTAGCCGACCAGGGCTTCGAGCACGCGGGCATCGAGCCGGTCCGGCCTGCCTGGCGCCGTCGCGGCGGGCTCGTTCTTTGCGGAAGTTTTTTTCGGGGAGGGAGGCATGGCCCCGAGCGTAACCGCCCGTGGCGGTGCCGCAAACCTAGTTGGCGACACCGTCCGTTGCCGCGGCATGCGCCAGGGCGACAGTCTCGCAGGCACGCTTGACGATGCCGAGCCGCATGTCGAACTCGGGCAGCACCCAGCGCCGGAAGGCCGCCGCCGCACGCGTTTGGCTGGCACGGTCCGGGGAGGCTTCGCCTGCTGCATCGATCCGTGCCCAGGCCCACGCCATCATCGTGAGCATCACCACCCGCAGGTAGTCGTCGGCCACTTCGTACGGCAGCACCGGGTTGGCATGCGCGGCCATCGCGATGGTGGTGCCCAGGTAGCGCAGCTGCGCGAGCCGGCGCTGCACGTCGGCGTCGGCTTCGCGCGAGGCATCGAGCGTGTCGCGCAGTTCGAGCAGCACGGCCGACATGGCGGCGCCGCCGTCGGGCAGCACCTTGCGCACCAGCAGGTCGATGGCCTGGATCTCGTTGGTGCCCTCGTAGATCATGGTGACGCGCGCGTCTCGCACGACTTGCTCGATGCCCCATTCGCGCACGTAGCCGTGGCCGCCGAATACCTGCAGGCATTCGCTCGCGCCGTGGAAGGCCTGGTGCGTGCAGGCCGCCTTGAGCACCGGCGTGACCAGCGAGCACCAGCGCTGCGCGCGTTCGCGGGCCTTGGGATCGGCGTCGTGCGCTGCAATGTCGAGCATCAGCGCGCTGCGGTAGGCGAGGGTGCGCGCACCGTCGATCCAGGCACGCTGCGTGTCGAGAATGCGGCGCACGGCCGGGTGCTCGGCGATCAGGTCGGCCGCTTCGCCACCCCGGCTTGCGGGCGCGGCGCCCGGTGCGCGCATCTGGCGGCGCTCGGCCGCATAGGCATCGGCCTTCTGCCAGGCGGCATCGAGCAGGCCGATGCCCTGCAGCGCCACATGCAGGCGCGCCGAATTCATCATCACGAACATGGCGGCCAGGCCGCGGCCCGGTTCGCCGACCAGCCAGCCGGCAGCTTCGTCGAAACGCATTGTGCAGGTGGGGCTGCCGTGCAGGCCCATCTTTTCCTCGATGCGCTCGCAGTGCACCGCGTTGCGCGTGCCGTCGGGCAGCACCTTGGGCACGAGTGCCAGCGACAGGCCCTTGGGCCCGGCGGGCGCCTGTACTTCCGATCCATGCAGCCGGCACAGCACCAGGTGCACGATGTTCGACGTCAGGTCGTGCTCGCCGCCCGAGATGAAGATCTTGCCGCCGCTCACGCGGAAGCTGCCGTCGGCCTGCGGCACGGCGCGGGTGCGCACCTGGCCGAGGTCGCTGCCCGCATGCGCTTCGGTGAGGCACATGGTGGCGAGCCATTCGCCGGTCGCGATCTTCGAAAGATAGCGCGCGCGCAGTTCGTCGCTGCCGTGGTGCTTGAGGCAGGCATAGGCGCCGTGCAGCAGCCCGGGTGCCATCGTGAGGCCGTGGTTGGCGGCCGCTAGCCATTCGTAGAGCACGGCTTCGAGCACCGCGGGCAGCCCCTGGCCGCCGTCTTCGGTGGCGGCCGAGAGCGCAGGCCAGCCGCCATCGACGAAGGCCTGGTAGGCCTCGCGAAAGCCCGGCGGCGAGACGACCTGGCCGCCCTCGAAGCGACAGCCGACCTCGTCGCCCTCGCGGTTGATCGGCGCCACCACTTCGCCGACGAAGCGCGCGGCTTCCTCCAGCACCTGGGATTGCAGCGCCTCGTCGACCTCGGCGAAGGGCGTGAGCGCCTGCAGGCGCCTGGGCCCGTCGAGCACTTCGTTCAGCAGGAAACGGACGTCTTCGGGGCGGGGTCGGTAATCCATCGGTGTCGATTCAGCGCGGGCAAGCAAGCGAGGCGGGTCAGGACTCGGCGGTGAAGCCGATCTTCTTGACCAGCGGACCCCAGCGTTCGTATTCGGACTGCAGCGACTTCTTCATGTCCTCGGGCGAGGAGCCGTGGGCGATCAGGCCGACCGACAGCAGGCCGTCGGCCACGGCCTTGTCCTTGAGCGCGGCCTGGATCGCCGTGCTGGCGGCGGCGATGACGGCCGTCGGCGTCTTCGCCGGGGCGAAGAAACCGAACCATTCGTCCGCCACGATTTCCGCGAAGCCCTGTTCGGTGAAGGTCGGCACGTCGGGCAGGTAGGCTGGGCGCTGCGCCCCCGAGGTGGCGAGCACGCGCAGCTTGCCGGCCTTGACGAAGGGCAGGCAGTCGCCGACGGGCGTCATGCTCGAGGCGATCTGGCCGCCCACCACGTCGTTGATCGCCGGCAGGGAGCCGCGGTAGGGCACGTGGCGCAGGTCGGTGCCGCTGTTCAGGCCCAGCAGCGCGCCCAGGAAGTGCGGCGTGGAGCCCGCGCCCGGCGAGCCGTAGCTGGCCTGGCCAGGGTTGGCCTTGGCCCAGGCGACATAGTCCTTCAGCGTCTTCACGCTGGCCGGCACCATCGGACCGACGGCCAGGCCGTGCGTCATCACCGCGCCGATGGAGATCGGCGCGAAATCCGCGATGCCGTAGCTCAGCTTGGTATAGATGTGCGGATAGGTCGACAGCGCGGAGGCCTGTGCGAGACACAGCACCGAGCCGTCGGCCGGCGAGGTCTTGAGCGTGTCGAGCGCGATGCGCCCGCCCGCGCCGGGCTTGTTCTCGACCACCGGGTTGTTCTTGGTGAACGGCGTGTCGCCGATCTTGTCGGCCACGCGGCGCGCCACGCTGTCGCCCGCGCTGCCGGCCGGGAAGCCGTAGTAGATCTTCACCTGCTGCTGCACCGCCTGGGCAAGTGCGGCGAGGGGATGCAGGGCGGCGAGCGCGGCGGTGCCGCCGAGCGCCGTCACGAACTGACGTCGGTTGGTCATGGTCTTGTCTCCTGGTTGTTGGGGCTGGAATCAGCGCGGCGCCATGCGCAGGGCACCGTCGAGGCGGATCACCTCGCCGTTCAAGTGCCCGTTGGTCACGATGTGGCAGGCCAGCTCTGCGAATTCCGAAGGCTTGCCCAGGCGCGGGGGAAACGGAATCGACGCGGCGAGCGATTGCTGCACGGCTTCGGGCAGCTCCAGCAGCAGCGGCGTGGCGAAGAGGCCGGGCGCGACGGTGCACACGCGGATGGCATGCTGTGCGAGGTCGCGCGCCATCGGCAGCGTCATGCCCACGAGGCCGCCCTTGGAGGCGCTGTAGGCCTGCTGGCCCACCTGGCCGTCGAAGGCGGCGACCGAGGCGGTGAAGAGCATCACGCCCTTCTCGCCGTTGGCTAGCGCTTCCAGCTTCGCGCAGCGCGCGGCGAAGAGGCGGGCCATGTTGTAGCCGCCGACMAAGTTGATGTTGACCACGCGCACGAAGTCTTCGAGCGGCGCCGGGTTGCCGTCCTTGCCGACGATGCGCTTCGCGCTGCCGATGCCGGCCACGTTCATCAGGATGCGTGCGGGGCCGTGGGCGGCGGCGGCTTTGTCGAGTGCGGCATTGACGCTGTCGGTGTCGGTGATGTCGCAGACGCAGGCGACGCCGCCGATCTCGGCTGCGACCTTCTCTGCGAGCGCGGCGTTGCGGTCGAGCACCGCGACCTTCGCACCCAGGCGCGCCAGTTCGCGCGCGGTGGCTTCGCCGAGGCCCGATGCGCCGCCGGTGACGAGTGCGGCTTGTCCTTCGATCTTCATGGTGTTTGTCTCCTGGATGGGTTCAGCGGGGCTTCAAGGTGAAGGGCAGGGTGCCGGCATGCAATGCTTCGACGATCTCGGCGCGGTGCTTGAGCACGGCGCGCTGGTTGATGGAGCCCTTGTCGGTCACTTCGCCCTTGTCGATCGAGGGCGGCTCGGCCATCAGGTGCAGCCGTGCGATGCGGTTGGCGCTGCCGGTGCCTGCGGCCGCCAGCGTGTTGGCCACCTCCTGGAAGTGCGCCTGTACCGGTGCGCTTTCGAGCACCTGCTGCATCGTTGCGTCGGCGCCCAGGCCGGCGAGTTGCCGCACTTTTTGTGTCGGGAAGATCAGCGCGCCGACTTCCTTCAGGTTGATGCCGGTCAGCACCGCGTCCTGCACATAGGGCGCACCGGCTCCGATGATCTTTGCGCGCAGCGGGCCCACGCTCACGAAGGTGCCGGTGGCGAGCTTGAAGTCTTCGGCGATGCGGCCGTCGAAGCGCAGGCCGCGATGGATGTTCTGGTCGTCGATCCACTTCACCGCGTCGCCGGTCGAGAAGAAGCCTTCTTCGTCGAAGGCTTCGGCCGTGGCCTCGGGCGCCCGCCAGTAGCCGGGCGTGATGTTGGGGCCGCGGTAGCGCACCTCGGTCTTGCCGTCGACTTCGATCAGCTTGAGCTCGATCCCGGCGGCCGGCAAGCCGATGTCGCCCGACTTCACTTCGGGGCCGGTCACATAGAGCGCGAAGGGGCCCGACTCGGTCATGCCGAGGCCGGTGCCCATCACGATGCGCTCGCCGACCTCGGCTTCCTGCGTCTTGTGCAGGCTGTCCCACACGGGCTGCGACAGCGCCGCGCCCGAGTAGAAGAACATCTTCACGCGCGACAGCAGGTTGCGGCGCAGCACCGCGTCGGTTTCCATCGCATGCGCGATGGCCTCGAAGCCGGTCGGCACATTGAAGTAGATGGTGGGCGCGATCTCGCGCAGGTTGCGCAAGGTCTCGGCCATGCCCGAGGGCGTGGGCTTGCCGTCGTCGATGTAGAGCGTGCCGCCGTTGTCGAGCACGATGCCCACGTTGTGGTTGCCGCCGAAGGTGTGGTTCCAGGGCAGCCAGTCGATCAGCACGGGCGGCTCTTCTCCCAGCGCGGGGATCGACTGGCGCAGCTGCTGCTGGTTGGCGCACCACATGCGGTGCGTGTTGATCACCGCCTTGGGCATCTTGGTCGAGCCCGAGGTGAAGAGGAACTTGGTGATGGTGTCGGGGCCGGTGGCGCGCATCGCGGCGTCGATGGCGGGTGTTGCCGGCGTGGCGGCGAGGAGGTTGAACGCGATGGTGGCCCGGCCTTCGAGCCTGCCTTCCGCAAGCACGACCTCGGTGCCTGCCGGCACGGCGGCTTCGATGGCGCGGCCGTAGCGCGCGGCATCGGCGGCGAACACGAGGCCCGGCGTCAGCGTTTCCAGCACATGGCGCAGCTTCTCGAAGTCCTGGCTCACGAGCGAGTAGGGCGGCGACACCGGGCAGTAGGGCACGCCGGCGTAGAGGCAGCCGAGCGCGAGCAGCGCGTGCTCGATGCCGTTCTCGCTGAGGATCGCTACCGGGCGCTCCGCGCCCAGGCCGCGGTCGAGCAGCGCCTGTCCGATACCGCGTGCCTCTTCCAGCGCCTGCGCATAGGACACGCGCAGCCAGTCGCCGGTGCTGCCGTCGGCCAGTCGTTCGCGGCGAGCGATGAAGGTGCGCTCGGGCGCGGCTTCGGCCCAGTGCGCGAGGCGGTCGGTCATGCGCTCGCGGTAGGACGCGAGCTGCGTTTCGGCCTGCAGGTACTGCGTGCCCGGCGCGCCGTCGCGCAGCACTGCGCGCGTGACGCCGAAGGCCAGCGGGCGGTATCGAATGGTGGTCATTCCTTGCTCACTTTGGCCCCGCGGCCTTCGAGGAAATCGCGCACGCGCGCCTTGGCCTCGGGCGCGCTCTGGACGATGCCGGACATCAGCGCCTCGGTGAAGAAGCCGTGGTCGGCCGATTGCTCGGCGATGCGCGGCAACGCGTGCATCAGCGCGTAGTTGGTGAGCGGCGCGTTGGTGGCGATGCGCCTGGCGAGTTCGAAGGCCTTGTCGAAGGCCGTGCCCTCGTCGACGAGGTACTGCGCGAAGTTGGCGCGCTCGCCGTCCTCGGCGTTGTAGACGCGGCCGGTCATCATCATGTCGGTCATGCGGGCCACGCCGATCAGCTTCGGAATGCGCACCGAGCCGCCGCCGCCCACGAAGATGCCGCGCGAACCTTCGGGCAGCGCGTAGAAGGTGGAGCGGTCGGCCACGCGGATGTGGCAGGCGCTCGCCAGTTCGAGGCCGCCGCCGACCACCGCGCCATGCAGCGCGGCGATCACCGGCACCGGGCCGTGCTGGATGAGGTCGAGCGCGGCGTGCCACAGGCGCGAGTGCTGCATGCCCTGGCCGGCATCGCGCTCCTTCAGTTCGCTCAGGTCGAGGCCGGCGCAGAAGTGCGGGCCCTCGCCGTCGAGCACCGCGGCGCGCACCGTGGAGGGCAGCTTCTCGAAGGTATCGCGCAGCGCGAGGATCAGGCCGTCCGACAGCGCATTGCGCTTGGCGCCGCGGGTCAGGCGGACGATGGCGACGTCGTCGCGGATGTCGAGGTGGAGGTCGGGATTGGTCATGATTGCGTTTCGGTGTGAGTTGAATTATGGTTATGATAAATAATCAATTCAAGGCACTTGAAGGCCTCGAATCCTAGGGATTTACCCGTACTGGAGACACGACATGGACCACCAGAACCTGATCGCCATCGACATCCACACCCACGCCGAAGTGAGCTGCTGGAACCCGTTCGACAACTACGGCGAGGAATACGACCGCGCCGCCGACAAGTACTTCGGCTCGAGCGGCCGCCCGACCATTGCCGAGAGCGTGGCGTACTACCGTGAAAGAAAGATCGGCCTCGTGATGTTCATGGTCGATGCCGAATCGAACATGGGCCGCCGCCGCATCCCGAACGAGGAGATCGCCGAGGCCGCGCAGAAGAACAGCGACATGATGATCGCCTTCGCGAGCATCGATCCGCACAAGGGAAAGATGGGCGCGCGCGAGGCGCGGCGCCTGATCGAAGCGCACGGCGTGAAGGGCTTCAAGTTCCACCCGACGGTGCAGGCCTTCCATCCGTACGACAAGATGGCCTGGCCGATCTACGAGGTGATCGCCGAGTACGGCCTGCCGGCCATCTTCCACACCGGCCACAGCGGCATCGGCTCGGGCATGCGTTGCGGCGGCGGGCTGCGGCTGGAATACAGCAACCCGATGCACCTCGACGACGTGGCCATCGACTTCCCCGACATGCAGATCGTGATGGCGCACCCCAGCTTTCCCTGGCAGGACGAGGCGCTGAGCGTGGCCACCCACAAGCCCAACGTGTGGATCGACCTGTCGGGCTGGAGCCCCAAGTACTTTCCGAAGCAGCTGGTGCAGTACGCCAACACGCTGCTCAAAGACCGCATCCTGTTCGGCAGCGACTACCCGCTGATCACGCCCGACCGGTGGATGAAGGACTTCGAGGTGGCGGGGTTCAAGCCCGAGGTGATGCCGGGGATCCTGAAGGGGAATGCGGTCAGGCTGCTGAAGCTGGAAGGCTGAAGGGAAACCGGGCTTTTTTACGAATCCGCCTCTTCCTTCTCCTCGAACCGGTCCCAATCGCGCCCAGAGCGGCGCTGCCGCTCCTCACGCTCGCGCGCCATCTGCTCCTCGAACTGCTGGCGGCCTTCCTTGTTGGCCGCGATCAGCTTGGCTCGGTCCTTGTAGTGCGGGTAGATCTCGTCGCCGAGCTTGATGTTCCGCTGCCGGAATCGCATGGTCGATTCGCGGGCTTCGTGCGCCGGCCAGCCCAGCGCCTCGAGCGCCGAGCGGGCGCTGCGCAATGACGACTCGAACACCTCGCGTTCGATGTCCTTCACGCCGCGGTCGCGCAGCTGGAAGAGGTGGGTCACGTTGCGGGCGCGCGCGACGATGCGGGCCTGTGGAAAGTGCTCCGTCACGAGGTCGACGATCTCGAGCGACTGCTCGATGTCGTCCACCGCCACCACGATGGCCTTGGCCGAGCCGGCGCCCGCGGTGCGCAGCAGGTCGAGCCGCGTCGCGTCGCCATAGAACACGCGAAAGCCGAACTGGCGCAGGCCTTCGACGGTGTCGGCATCGTGGTCGAGCACCGTCACGCGCAGGCCCTGCGACATGAGCATGCGGCCGACGATCTGGCCGTAGCGGCCGAAGCCGCAGATCAGCACCTTGGCGTCCTGCTGCTCCGAGATTTCTTCCAGCTGCGGGCCGCTGGAGCGGCTGTAGCGCGGCAGCACGAACTTGTCGAGCAGCACCAGCAGCAGCGGCGACAGCAGCATCGACAGCGCCACCGCGCCGATCAGCAGCGAGGTGGTTTCGGGCGGCAGCACGTCCGGCCCCGCGGCCTGGAACACCACGAACGCGAACTCGCCGCCCTGTGCGAGCAGCAGCGTGAACACCGGCCGCTCCTGGTAGGCCAACCCCATCGCCTTGGCGAGCGCGTAGATCACGGCCAGCTTGACGACCATGAAGCCGACCACCAGCATCGCCATCAGCCCGGGGCTCGCGATCAGCACGCCGAAGTTGATCGACATGCCCACGGCGATGAAGAACAGGCCGAGCAGCAGGCCCTTGAAGGGCTCGATGTCGGTCTCCAGCTCGCGCCGGTATTCGCTTTCCGCCAGCAGCACACCGGCGAGGAAGGCACCCAGCGCCATCGACAGGCCCACGAACTGCATCAGCGCCGCGATGGCTACCACCAGCAGCAGCGCCGCGGCGGTGAAGATCTCGGGCGTGTCGCTGCGCGCGATCCAGCGCAGCAGCGGCCGCAGGGCGAGCCGGCCGCCGAGGATGATGCCGGCGATCACGCCGACGATCTTCAGTGCTTCCAGTGCGCGGCCCAGCCCGCTGAGCGATGGCTCGGCTGCGGTGGCGCCCGCCAGCAACGGCAGCAGTGCCAGGATCGGGATGGCCGCCACGTCCTGGAACAGCAGGATCGAGAAGCCGGCCTGGCCGCTCGGCGTCTTGAGCAGGTTGCGTTCGCCGAACACCTGCAGCGCGATCGCGGTGGACGAGAGCGCGAGGCCGAGCGAGGCCACCAGCGCCACGCGCCATTCGGCGCCCACGGCCCAGCCGACGGCAAAGAGCACGGCGGCGCAGCTCAGCACCTGCGCCGAGCCCCAGCCGAAGATGGGCCGGCGCAGGTTCCACAGGCGCTTGGGTTCGAGCTCGAGCCCCACGAGGAACAGCATCAGCACCACGCCGAATTCGGCGAAATGCAGCACGTCCTCCACGCTGGACACGAGGCCCAGCCCCCAGGGGCCGATGGCGATGCCGGCGACGAGGTAGCCGATGATCGAACCCAGGCCCAGGGCCCTGGAAAGCGGCACCACCAGCACGGCGGCGCTCAGGTAGATCAGGCTGCTGGTCAGCCAGGCGGGTGCGTGTTCCATGCTCAGGCCATGCCTTCTTCGTTGTTCTTTTCTTCGTTGGCGGCGGACATGGAGGCGAGGCCTCGGGCCATCGCGGAGTGGAAGGCGCCGGACGCTGCCTTGCCCATGTCATCGGACTCGGCCGGACGGTCGGTTTCGGGCACGGGGCAGGCCACGCAGGCGTCGAGTTCCTCGAGCTCGGGCCATTGGGGGTAGCTGCCGAGGCGCTGGGCGAAGACGTCGACGTGTGCCGCCACCTCGGCCTCGGCGGCGCTGCGTGCGCCGTGGAAGACCAGCGGCGGCAGGAAGCGCATGCCGCAGAGCGCGGCGGTCTGCTCGTAGGGCGGCAGGAAGGCGTCGAAGAAATAGCGGTGGTAGCTCTGGGGGTGGTAGCTCGGCTCGGGGCTGCCCGTGGTGGCGACCAGCCAGAGGTCCTTGCCCTGCAACGCGGTGCCGCCGGGTCCGTAGGCCCATCCGTAGCTGAGCACGTCGTCGACCCAGAGCTTCTGCAGCGCCGGCATCGAATACCACTGGATCGGGTGCAGCAGCACCACCAGGCTGGCCCTCGCGAGCCGGGCGTGTTCGGCCTCGACGTCGATGGCGAAGTCGGGGTAGCTGCCGTAGAGGTCGTTGACATCGACCCCCGGCACGCCGCGCGCGGCGGCCAGCATCCGCCGGTTCACGCGCGAGTCGCGCCAGTGCGGGTGGGCTGCAAGGACGTAGATGCCCCCGGCGTCGCCGGCGGGGTTTCCCGGGGATGTTGTTGTCGTCATCCCGTGAACATAACGTATGTCCGGGCGACTACCATCCTCCTGTCCCAGCTCTGGAGGAGAACTTCATGCCGGTGGTTCTGGTCGCCAACCCCAAGGGTGGTGCGGGCAAGTCGACGATCGCGACGAACATCGCGGGCTACTTTGCGAGCCGCGGTCATGCCGTGATGCTGGGCGACGTGGATCGCCAGCAGTCCTCGCGGCTCTGGCTCGATCTGCGTCCGCCGATGGCGAGGCCCGTTTCCACCTGGGAGGCGACCGGCGGCAGCACGGTGGTGCGGCCG
Organism: Variovorax sp. P4_B10; assembly: GCF_056402375.1. Lineage (NCBI taxonomy): Bacteria > Pseudomonadati > Pseudomonadota > Betaproteobacteria > Burkholderiales > Comamonadaceae > Variovorax > Variovorax sp. P4_B10. The sequence goes on from NZ_JBFUHN010000030.1 coordinate 78,567, forward strand.
CCGCGTGGCACCACGCATGCGGTGCTCGACACGCCCGCCGGCCTGCACGGCTGGCGCTTCAAGGAGGTGCTGGCGCTGGCCGACCGGGTGATCGTGCCGCTGCAGCCGAGCATCTTCGACATCTACGCCACCCGCGATTTCCTCGACCGGCTCATGGAGCAGCGCCGCGCGGAGAAGACGCGGATCGGCCTCGTGGGCATGCGCGTGAATGCCCGCACCCTGGCCGCGGACCGGCTGAACGAATTCATTGCGGGGCTCGGCGTGCCGGTGCTGGGCGAGCTGCGCGACACGCAGAACTACGTGCAGCTCGCGGCGCGCGGGCTCACGCTGTTCGACATCGCGCCGGGCCGTGTTCAGCGCGACCTCGAACAATGGCAGCCGATCTGCGAATGGCTCGAGGCCTGAGAAAGCGTGAATAACACGGCCGGGGGCAAGCCCGGAACACCGCGGAACCGGCTTTGCCGGGCCGCTGGTGTTGCCCCCGGTAGGGGGTGGGCGTTGCGACACGAAGTGCGCGCAGCCTGGGGGCGAGCCAATACTCCGGTTGTCGCAAGCCCGACAGCCGCCCCCGCGCCCTTGGCGCCAGAATGCCCCGCATGACCAAAAAGACATTCCAGACCCTTCAGGATCTTGCCGCCTGCGTCGGCCAGGAGGTCGCCGTGAGCGACTGGATCACCATCACGCAGGAGCAGGTCAACCTGTTCGCCGAGGCGACGGGCGACCACCAGTGGATCCATGTCGACGTCGAGCGGGCCAAGGCCGGCCCCTTCGGCGGGCCGATCGCCCATGGCTTTCTCACGCTGTCGCTGCTGCCGCGCTTCTACGAGACCGCGTTCGACGTTGTCGAGTCGCGCATGGGCGTGAACTACGGGCTGAACCGGGTGCGCTTCATGTCGCCGGTACCGGTCGGCAAGCGGCTGCGGGCGCGCATGAAGCTGCTCACCGCGGAGCCGATTGCCGACGACGGCATCCAGATGACCTGGGAAGCCACCATCGAACTCGAAGGCGCGGCCAAGCCGGCCTGCGTCGCCGAGTCGGTGGTGCGCCGCTACCGCTGATCGCGCCTTACATCCGGCGGCCGGCCACTTCGCCGTAGGCGGCGGCGCCTTGCCGGGTGATGCCGAGCGCGCTGGCGCGCACCGCGGCACGGTCGACATGGCCGGCGGTCCGCTGGGCCACGCCGGTGCCACCGTTGCTGATCTGGAGCGGCTGGTGTTCGATCAGCCGAACCCGTTTTGCCGCCAGGCTTCGAACACCGTGACCGCCACGGCGTTCGAGAGATTCAGGCTGCGCTGCCCTTCGCGCATCGGCAGCCGCAGGCGCTGCGGTTCGGCGAAGCTGTCGCGCACCGCGGGCGGCAGTCCGCTGGTCTCGGAGCCGAACACCAGCCAGTCGCCCGGCTGGAAGCGCACGTCGTGCACCGCGCGCGTGCCGCGGGTGGTGAGCGCGAACATGCGCCCGGCGGCCGGTTGTTCCGCATCGATCAGCGCCTGCCAGTCGGCATGGCGCTTCACCTCGGCGTACTCGTGGTAGTCGAGCCCGGCACGGCGCAGCAGGCGGTCGTCCATCGAAAAGCCGAGCGGCTCGACCAGGTGCAGCGTGCAGCCGGTGTTGGCGGCGAGCCGGATCACGTTGCCGGTGTTCGGCGGAATTTCGGGGTGGACCAGGACGATATGGAACATGTGCCGATTGTCATGTCAGTGCGCCACCGCGCTGGCGCATGAAACCGACATGGCCAAGGCCAGGGACACCGCGGAACCGGCTTCGCCGGGCCGCTGGTGTCGCCCCGGCGAGGGGGGCGTAGCGACACGAAGTGCGCGAGGGGGTGTTTCAATCACCTCGGGTCGGTCCGGGCCAGCACGACCGCGGTGATGTGGGCGGCGCCGGCCAGGCGCAGTGCCTCGGCGGCTGCGAACAGCGAGGCGCCGCTGGTCATCACGTCGTCGACCAGCACGATGCGCTTTTCGCGTACCTTTTCCGCGCGCAACGGCTCCACCGCGAAGGCGCCGCGCAGGTTGAGCAGCCGATCGGCCCGCGCCAAGCCGCTCTGGGCCGGTGTTTCGCGCGTGCGCAGCAGCAGCTTCACGTCGGTCTTGGCCGGCGCCATGCGGCGTGCGAGCTCGAGCGCCTGGTTGAAGCCGCGCTCGCGCAGCCGGCCGGGCGCGAGCGGCATCGGCAGCACGATGTCGCATTGCTCCAGCGCCGGCTCCACCCAGGGCGCGCTGCGCAACAGGGTCGCGAAGGGGCCGGCCCAGCCGGCGTCGCCGCGAAACTTGAACCGGGCGATGGCATCGGGCCAGGGCCATGCATAGGTGCAGGCCGCAAGGCAGGCATCGAGCGGCGGCGGGTGCCGCACGCATTCGCCGCATCGCGTCACGCCTTCCGGCACGGGCAGCGCGCAGCCGCTGCAACGCGCGGTCGGCGGGGCGAAACGCGCGACGCAGGCATCGCACACCGGCTGTGCGGGCCAGGCACGGCACACCTGGCACTGGCTGGGCAGCCGTGCGAGCAGCGAGGTGAAAGGCCTCAGGGCCCGATGGCTGAACATGGGCTCAATATACTCACGGCCCCATGGCCACCGACCCCGCAAGAAGACCGCCGACCATCGACCCCACGGCGGCCGCCCGCTGGCGCCGGCTTGCGCCTGCCGAAGGCTCGCCCTGGCTGCACGAGGAAATCGGCCGCCGCATGGAAGACCGGCTGCAATGGATCAAGGCGCAGCCCCGCACCTGGGCCGACTGGGCACCCCTGCGCGGCGGCCTCGAGGCGCACGAACTGTTGGCGCGCCGCTATCGCGATGCCGCTTCCTTCGTGATCGAACCCGAACCGGCCCTGGCCGGCAAGACCGGCGAGGCGCTGGCCGCGCCCTGGTGGAGTGCCCGCCGCTGGCAGGGCGGCAAGGCCCGCTTCGATGCGCCGCCCGAGGACGGCGTGGACCTGCTGTGGGCCAACATGTCGTTGCACATGGCGGCCGACCCCGAGGCGTTGATCGCGCAATGGCACAGGCTGGTCGCGACCGACGGTTTCCTGATGTTCTCCTGCCTCGGCCCCGACACCGTGCGCGAGTTGCGGGCGCTGCATGCGCGGCTCGGCTGGCCCGTGGCGGGCCATGAATACACCGACATGCACGACTGGGGCGACATGCTGGTGCATGCCGGCTTTGCCGAGCCCGTGATGGACATGGAGCGCATCGTGCTGACCTGGGCCACCCCCGAGGCCGCATTGGCCGAATTGCGCACGCTCGGGCGCAACCTGCACCCGGGCCGCTTCCCGGCGCTTCGGGGCAAGGCCTGGCACAGGGCATTGAAGAGCGCACTGCCCGAGCTGGCGCCGGCCGAGGAGGGCGGTGGCCGGATCGCGCTGACCTTCGAGGTGATCTACGGCCATGCGTTCAAGCCGGCGCCGCGCGTTGCGCTGTCGGCCGAGAGCGCGGTCTCGCTGCGCGAGATGCGCTCGATGCTGCAGCGTGGCCGGCCGGGCGCCTGAGCGGCCCGGTTAGTAGTGACCCGTAGGCGTCCCGCCCGGCCCGCGGTCGCCGGTATCTACCCGCTACAATCCGCCGTTGCGTGAAACTCGCGGGTATTGTCCCGCGATCGAGGGGCTGTCTGAACCCGTTGGACAAGGGGTTTTGGCAACCGTCGACGCACCGATTTGCTGAACTCGCCCGTGTCGAATTCCGTGTTTCGTTTTGCCACCGTCTCAGGCCAGAGCATCCACTGGTTCCTGAAGCGGAACTGCTCGGTGACGCCGAGCCAGCTGGGCTGGCTCTACGCCTCGCTGTGCGTGGTATCGCTCGGTATCGGTACGGTGTTCTGGCTGCACGGTGCGCCGCTGGTGCTGCCGTTTGCCTGGCTCGAACTGGCCGCCGTGGGCTTCGCGTTCATGCTGTACGCGCGGCACGCGACCGACGGAGAACGGATCGCGCTGCAGGGCGGGCGGCTGGTGGTGGAGCTCGAGGACGGTGGGCACTACGAACGCACGGAATTTCTTCCGCACCAGGTGCGGATCGAACCGCAGACCAGCGATCGCTCGCTGATCGAGGTCTCGGGACAGGGTCGATCGGTCAGGGTGGGGCGCTATGTACGCCCGGAGTTGCGTGCGGCATTGGCCCGCGAGATTCGCATGGCGTTGCGTGGCGCCTGAGGGGCTCGCGCAGTGCTGCACGGTTGGGTTTGTCGAAAAATTGAAGAAACGTGAACACGATGAAGAGCATTTGGCGCAATAAGTACAGGCCGGCGAATCTGTTGCTGGCGGCCGGCGCGGCTTTCAGCAGCGCGGCGCACGCAGTCAACGATCTGCCCGGCGGCCCCTCGGTGCGTCAGCTGAATCTTCCGGTCGGTGTGACCAAGATCGCGCAGGAGCAGCACCTGCTCCACACGATCATGATGATCCTGTGCACGGTCATCTTCGTCGCCGTGTTCGCGGTCATGTTCTATTCGATCTGGAAGCACCGCAAGTCGGTCGGCCACAAGGCGGCCAACTTCCATGAATCGGTGGTGGTCGAGGTCATCTGGACCATCGTGCCTTTCCTCATCGTGATCGTGATGGCGCTGCCCGCCACCAAGGTGCTGGTGGCCCAGAAGGACACCACCAACGCCGACCTCACGGTCAAGACCACCGGCTACCAGTGGAAGTGGGGCTACGACTACCTGAACGGCGAAGGCGAGGGCCTGGCCTTCATCTCCACGCTCGACAGCTCGCAGCGCGCCATGTCCGATGCAGGCGCCAAGGGCGCGATGCCCGACGACTACCTGCTCAAGGTCGACAACCCGCTGGTCGTGCCGGTCAACAAGAAGGTCCGCATCATCACCACCGCCAACGACGTGATCCACGCGTTCGCGGTGCCGCAGCTCGGCCTCAAGCAGGACGCGATTCCCGGCTTCGTGCGCGACACCTGGTTCCGTGCCGAAACCGTGGGCGACTACTACGGCCAGTGCCAGGAGCTGTGCGGCAAGGAACACGCCTACATGCCCATCCACGTGAAGGTGGTCTCGGCCGCCGACTACACGACCTGGGTGACCACCAAGCGCAAGGAAGCCGCGGCCAAGCTCGACGACCCGACCAAGGTCTGGGCGTTGCCCGAGATGCTGGTGCGCGGCGAGAAGGTCTACGCCGCCAACTGCGCCGCCTGCCACCAGGCCAACGGCAAGGGCGCGGGCCCGATCAAGCCGCTCGACGGCGCCGCGAAGGTGACCGACGCCGACCACAAGGTGCAGCTCACGGTGCTGCTCAACGGCCAGAACAACGGCGCGATGCCTTCCTGGAAGCAACTGAGCGACACCGACCTCGCGGCAGTGGCCACGTACACCAAGAACAGCTGGTCGAACAAGACGGGCCAGCTGGTGCAGCCGGCCGAAGTGCTGGCCCTGCGCGGCAAGTGATACGGCAGCGCCCCGCGAAGAAGAAATTGCAAGGAACAACGAAATGAGTGCAGTCCTCGACCCCCACGGTCACGCAGCCCACGGCGACCACGCACACGACGAGCATCACGACCACCACGCGCCCACCGGCTGGCGTCGCTGGGTGTTCGCGACCAACCACAAGGACATCGGCACGCTCTACCTGCTGTTCAGCTTCACGATGCTGATGGTGGGCGGCGTCCTGGCGCTCCTGATCCGCGCTGAGCTCTTCCAGCCCGGCCTGCAACTGGTGAACCCGGAGCTTTTCAACCAGTTCACCACCATGCACGGCCTGATCATGGTGTTCGGCGCCATCATGCCGGCCTTCGTGGGCTTCGCGAACTGGATGATCCCGCTGCAGGTGGGCGCCTCCGACATGGCGTTCGCGCGCATGAACAACTTCAGCTTCTGGCTGCTGATCCCGGCGGCGCTGATGCTGGTGGGTTCGTTCTTCATGCCCGGCGGCGCACCCGCTGCGGGCTGGACGCTCTACGCGCCGCTCACGCTGCAGATGGGCCCCTCGATGGACGCCGGCATCTTCGCGATGCACATCATGGGCGCCTCGTCGATCATGGGTTCGATCAACATCATCGTGACCATCCTCAACATGCGCGCCCCCGGCATGACGCTGATGAAGATGCCGATGTTCTGCTGGACCTGGCTCATCACCGCCTACCTGCTGATCGCCGTGATGCCCGTGCTCGCAGGCGCCATCACGATGACGCTGACCGACCGCCACTTCGGCACCAGCTTCTTCAACCCCGCAGGCGGCGGCGACCCGGTGATGTACCAGCACATCTTCTGGTTCTTCGGCCACCCCGAGGTCTACATCATGATCTTGCCGGCCTTCGGCATCATCAGCCAGGTCGTGCCTGCCTTCGCACGCAAGCGCCTGTTCGGCTACGCCTCGATGGTGTACGCCACCTCGTCGATCGCCATCCTGTCGTTCATCGTGTGGGCGCACCACATGTTCACGACCGGCATGCCGCTCACCGGCCAGCTGTTCTTCATGTACGCGACCATGCTGATCGCGGTGCCCACGGCCGTGAAGATCTTCAACTGGATCGCGACGATGTGGCAGGGCTCGATGACTTTCGAGACGCCCATGCTGTTCGCGGTCGGCTTCATCTTCGTGTTCACGATGGGCGGCTTCACCGGCCTGATCCTCGCGGTCGCGCCGATCGACACTCAGCTGCAGGACACCTACTACGTGGTGGCCCACTTCCACTACGTGCTGGTGGCCGGCTCGCTGTTCGCCATGTTCTCGGGCTTCTACTACTGGGTGCCCAAGTGGACCGGCGTGATGTACAACGAAACGCGCGGCAAGGTGCACTTCTGGTGGTCGCTGATCTCGTTCAACGTGACCTTCTTCCCGATGCACTTCCTGGGTCTTGCCGGCATGCCGCGACGCTACGCCGACTACCCGATGCAGTTTGCCGACTTCAACGCGCTGGCGTCGGTCGGTGCCTTCTTCTTCGGTTTCGCCCAGCTGTATTTCTTCCTTTTCATCGTGCTGCCCACCATGCGCGGCCAGGGTGAGAAGGCTTCGCAGAAGCCCTGGGAAGCCGCTGAAGGCCTCGAGTGGGAAGTGCCGTCGCCGGCGCCGTTCCACACCTTCGAAACCCCGCCCAAGCTCGACGCGACCGCCACCAAGGTGATCGGCTGATCGACCGCACGACGATGACGACGCCTGAACAAAGAAAGAACAACCGTCGCATGGGGCTCACGCTGGCCTCCATCGCGGTGATCTTCTTCATCGGCTTCATCGTCCGCATGGTCTTCTTCAGCGGTCGTTGACGTCCTCCCGAACGCGAGCATCACGCATCATGAGTCTCGGCCAACGCATCCGTCGCGCCAATGTCCGCATGGTTGGCAAGCTGGCCGTCGTGACCTGCGGCATGTTCGCCTTCGGCTATGCGCTGGTGCCGATGTACCGCGCGATCTGCGAGATGACCGGCATCAACATCCTCGCGCTCTCCGAGCTCGAGGTGCCGGGCGGTGCGAGCGGCGGCAAGAATGTGCGCGTGCCCGACAACACGCAGGTCGACATGACCCGCACGATCAAGGTCGAGTTCGACTCCAACGTGCGTGGCGGCCTCTGGGACTTCAAGCCCGCGGAGCGGACCATCGAGGTGCATCCGGGCCAGCTCAACACCGTGATGTACGAGTTCCAGAACGTGCAGAACCGCCGCATGGCCGCGCAGGCCATTCCGAGCTATGCGCCACAGCAGGCCGCACCGTACTTCAACAAGCTCGAGTGCTTCTGCTTCAACCAGTACACACTCGATCCGGGCGAGAAGAAGCAGTGGCCGGTGGCCTTCGTGATCGACCCGAAGATCTCGAAAGACGTCAAGACCATCACGCTGTCGTACACCTTCTTCGAGGTGGGCGGCAAGACGCCGGCGGCGCCGGTGGCTGCCGTGTCGAATACCGCCAATGAGCCGCGATCGTGACCGCTCCGTCGAACAAACCGAAGGCTTCGCTGTGGGACACGGTGAAGGCGGTGGGCTGGTCGTTTTTCGGCGTCCGCAAGAACAGCGCCTACCAGGAAGACCTGGGCAAGCTGAACCCGCTGCACATCATCGCAGTGGCGTTCGTCGCAGTGATCGTCTTCGTCGTCGGGCTGATACTGCTGGTGCGCCATGTGGTTGCCGGTGCCTGACGAAACCCACGACAAGCAGAATCCATTGAATCGAGAGAAGAAAGAAAGCCAGGAGCTGATATGAGTTCAACCACCCACGGCACCACGCCCTACTACTTCGTGCCCGGACCATCGGCCTATCCGGTCATGGCCGCGACCGGCCTGTTCTTCGTGATCCTCGGTGCAGCTCAGTGGATCAACGGCCACGAGTGGGGCGCCTGGTCGCTGCTGGCCGGCATGCTCGGCTGGCTCGGCACGCTCTTCGTGTGGTTCCGCGCCGCTATCGGCGAAAGCGAAGGCGGGCAGTACGGCCACAAGGTCGACCTCTCGTTCCGCTGGAGCATGAGCTGGTTCATCTTCTCCGAAGTGATGTTCTTCGGCGCCTTCTTCACCGCGCTGTGGTGGGCCCGCACCCATTCGCTGCCGGCGCTCGGCAGCCTGGACAACGCGATCCTCTGGCCCGACTTCAAGGCCGTGTGGCCCAGCGCCGCCGCCGGCGTGACCGGTTCGCCGGCCGGTATCGTCGAGCCGTTCCAGACCGTCGGTCCGTTCTGGCTCCCCACGATCAACACCGCGCTGCTGCTGAGCTCGGGCGTGACGCTCACCATCGCCCACCACGCGCTGCGTGCCGGCCATCGTGCGCAGACCATCCGCTTCATGTGGCTCACCGTGCTGCTCGGCATGCTCTTCCTGGGCGTGCAGGGCTACGAATACCACCACCTGTACACCGAACTGAACCTGAAGCTCAGCTCGGGCGCCTACGGTTCGACCTTCTTCATGCTGACCGGCTTCCACGGCCTGCACGTGTTCATCGGCATGCTGATGCTGCTGTTCATCACCCTGCGCTTGCAGAAGGGGCATTTCACGCCCGAGCGCCACTTCGGCTTCGAAGGCGCGGCATGGTACTGGCACTTCGTGGACGTGGTGTGGCTGGGTCTCTACACGCTGGTCTACTGGCTTTGAGCGAACCTCGCGGCATTCCGGAAAAAAGGCGCCGTAAGGCGCCTTTTTCATGGTTCTCGTGGAACGAGCACCATCTACTTGCCGAGCGGGAGCCCGGTGGGCTGGATGTAGCCGAGTTTCCAGGCGAGCAGCATGCAGAGGAACAAAAACACCGAGAGGCCGATCCGAAAGGTGAGCGCGCGCGCCATGCCGCCGCTCTTGGCGCGCCCGTTGCGACCGTCCTTCAGCATGAAGTACAGCGCAAAGGCGAGGCTCGCGAAGATGCCCACGAAGACCAGGGCGACGAAATATTTCATGACCCGCATTATCGGCCGCACGCCCCGTTCTCTCCAGTGACCCCCGAACCCCTGAACACCGCCGCGCCACCTCGTCGTGGCCGCCGCGGCCGCTTCTGGCTCCTTACCGTCGCGGCCATCCTGGCGGTGGCCGCCACCGTCTCGCTGGGCCGCTGGCAGCTCTCGCGCGCCGCGCAGAAGGAGGCGCTGCAGGCCAGCATCGATGCCCAGAAGCAGAAGCCGGCGCTCGATCAGGCGGCGTTCCTGGCGCTCGAGAAGGCCACCGACTCGCTGCACCGGCCGGTGCGCCTGCGCGGCCTCTGGCTCACGCCGCAGACGGTCTACCTGGACAACCGCCAGATGCATGGCGTGCCGGGCTTCTATGTGCTGACGCCCTTTGCCCTCGAAGGCACCGAGCAGGCGGTCATGATTCAGCGGGGCTGGGTGCAGCGCAATTTCGTCGACCGGACCCAGCTGGGCGCGGTCGAGACACCCGCCGGCATCGTCGAGGTCACGGGCCTGATCGAGCCGCCTCCGAGTCATCTGCTCGAACTGGGCACACCGGCTGCCGCCGCGCCGGCCCCTGCTGCGTCCGCGGCCGCCCCGGCACCGGCCGCCGAGGGGTCTTCGCCCATCCGGCAAAATCTCGACCTGGAGGCATTCCGTGCCGAGACCAAGTTGCCGCTGCGAACCGACGTGTCGCTGCAGCAGACCGGGCCGGCCTCCGAGGGCCTGCAACGCGACTGGCCGGCCCCAGCGCTGGGCTTGGAGAGGCACTACGGTTATGCATTCCAGTGGTTCGGCCTTTCGGCCCTCGTCGTCATCCTCTATGTCTGGTTCCAATTCATCACCCCCTTCCGCCGCTCACGGCGCCGTGCACGCGATGAACGCCGCCTCTGACGAACCGCTGGGCCTGACGGTGCACTCGATGCCGTCGCCCAACCAGGCGCTCGATGGCGCCGAGGGACGGCGCACGGTCGTCGGGCGCTGGAAGATGATCGCCGTGATGCTGATGTGCGCGGCACCGGTGATCGCCTCGTACTTCACTTACTACGTGATCCGCCCCGAAGGCCGCAGCGTCTACGGCGTGCTGATCGATCCGCAGCGCGAGCTGCCCAAGCTGGCCGCCACCGACCGCAACGGCGCACCGGTCGACATCGCGACGCTCAAGGGCCAATGGCTGCTGGTCGCCGTGGCCGATGCGGCCTGCGATGCGCTGTGCGAGCAGCAGCTCTACCTGCAGCGGCAACTCCGCGAAAGCCTGGGCCGCGAAAAAGACCGCATGGACCGCGTCTGGCTCGTGAGCGATGCGGCGCCTGTGCCCGAGCGCCTGAACAACGGCCTGCATGGCGCGACGGTGCTGCGCGTGCCGGCCGACCAGTTGGCCAAATGGCTCGCGCCCGTTTCGGGCCACGCCCTCGCTGAGCATCTCTACGTGGTCGACCCGATGGGCAATTGGATGATGCGTTTCCCCGCGCGCATGGACGCCGCGGGCGCGAGCCGCGCCAAGCGCGACATCGACCGCCTGCTGCGCGCTTCGTCGTCCTGGGACGAGCCTGGCCGCTGATTGCCCCATGGATACGAGCGCGCTCTACGACCTCACACCGATCGCCTGGCTGATGGCGGCCGGCGTGCTGATCGCGCTCGGGCCGCTGGTCTGGGTGTGGCGCCGCAATGCGGGGTTGGGCCCGGCGCGGCGGCTGCACGCGCTGACGGTGCTCACGCTGTTCCTCACCTTCGACCTCACGCTGTTCGGCGCCTTCACGCGCCTCACCGATTCGGGCCTCGGTTGTCCCGATTGGCCCGGCTGCTACGGCAACGCCAGCCCGGCCGGCGCGCGGCACGAGATCGCGATGGCGCAGGCGGCCCAGCCCACGGGCCCGGTCACGCACAGCAAGGCCTGGGTCGAGATGGTTCACCGCTATCTCGCAACCGGGGTCGGTGTGTTGATCCTCGCGCTGGCGGGCGCGACCTGGATCGTGCGCAGGCGGCAGCAGCGCTTGCCCGCGCCGCAGGCCGATGGCGATCACGCCACGCTCAGCGCATGGTGGCCTGCGGCGACGCTGGCCTGGGTCTGCCTGCAGGGCGCTTTCGGTGCGATGACCGTCACCTGGAAGCTCTTTCCCGCGATCGTCACGCTGCACCTGCTCGGCGCCATCGTGCTGCTCGCGTTGCTGTGCATCCAGGCGGTCCGCTATCGGCAGGTGGCCGCAGACCGCTTGCCGACCCCGGTGTCGCCGGCCCTGCGCAACGGATTGATCGCAACCACCGTGCTGCTCGTGCTGCAGATCGCGCTCGGCGGCTGGGTCAGCACCAACTACGCGGTGCTGGCCTGCACGCAGTTTCCGACCTGCCAGGACAGTTGGTGGCCGGCGATGAATTTCGTGCAGGGTTTCGAGATCTGGCGCCACCTCGGCGTGACCGGCGACGGCCAGCCGCTCGATTTCTCCGCGCTCACGGCCATTCACTATGCGCATCGGCTGACGGCCTATGCGGTGTTCATCGCCCTGGGCGTGCTTGCCTGGCATCTGCGCCGCACCGAGTCGCTGCGCCCGCAGGCCCGCTGGCTCGCGGGCCTGGCGCTGCTGCAGCTCGCCACCGGCCTCGGCAATGTGCTGCTTGGCTGGCCCCTGGCCGCGGCCGTGCTCCACACCGGCGGCGCCGCGGCGCTCGCCGTGGTGCTCACCTGGGCGCTCTGCGAGAGCCGCCGCGAAGCCGTGGCGACCGTGACCGTGCGTGCCGACGACAATGCACGCGGTACCCCCAACCCGAAGAAAGCCGCCGCGTGAGCACCCCGATCCCCGTTCAGCAAACCAGCACCGCGAACGTGCTGCGCCAGTTCTACGCGCTGACCAAGCCGCGCGTGGTGCAGCTGATCGTGTTCTGCGCGCTGATCGGCATGGTCCTGGCCGTGCCCGGCGTGCCTTCGTGGGCCGACGTGCAGCGCGGGGTGCTGGCCTGCATCGGCATCTGGCTGGTGGCCGGTGCCGCGGCGGCGTTCAACTGCCTGGTCGAGAAGGGCATCGACGCCAAGATGAAGCGCACCGCCTGGCGCCCCACGGCGCGCGGCCAGCTCAGCGACATGCAGGCGCTGGTGTTCTCGGCACTGCTGTGCGGGGCCGGTTCGGCGCTGCTGTGGTTCACGGTCAACCCGCTCACGATGTGGCTGACCTTCGCCACCTTCGTCGGCTACGCGGTGATCTACACCGTGATCCTCAAGCCGCTGACGCCGCAGAACATCGTGATCGGCGGCGCCTCGGGCGCCATGCCGCCGGTGCTCGGCTGGGCCGCGATGACGGGCGACGTCGGCCCCGAGGCGCTGATCCTCTTCCTCATCATCTTCCTGTGGACGCCCCCGCACTTCTGGGCGCTGGCGCTCTACCGCGTCGAGGACTACCGCAAGGCCGGGCTGCCGATGCTGCCCGTCACGCACGGCAACGAGTTCACCCGGTTGCAGGTGCTGCTCTACACCTTCATCCTGTTTGCGGCCTGCCTGATGCCCTTCATCTACGGCATGAGCGGCTGGCTGTATCTTGCCGTTGCCGTTGCGGTGAGCGTCGGCTTCACGGGCTACGCCTTCGCGCTCTGGCGCAACTACTCCGACACGCTGGCGCGCAAGACCTTCCGGTTTTCGCTGATCCACCTGAGCGTGCTGTTCGCGGCGCTGCTCGTCGACCACTACCTCCATTGAATACCGTCCCCATGAACAAGCGCAACGCTCTCAAACTGATCGCCGGAACCGCCGGCTGGATGGGCGCGGCGGCGGCTCTGGGCGTGGGGCTTTCGGCCTGCAGCGAAGCCAGGCCGAGTTTCAATGCGGTCGACATCACGGGCGCCGATTACGCCAGGGATTTTTCGCTGAAGGACGCCGACGGCAAGGTCCGCACCATGGCCGACTTCAAGGGCAAGGTGGTCGTGCTGTTCTTCGGCTACGCGCAGTGCCCCGATGTCTGCCCGACCACGATGACCGAGATGGCGCAGGTCAAGCAGCAACTCGGCAAGGACGGCGACAAGCTGCAGGTGCTGTTCGTCACGGTCGATCCGGCGCGCGACACGCCCGAAGTGCTCAAGGCCTACATGGGCGCGTTCGACCCGACCTTCGTGGCGCTGATCCCGACGCCCGACGAACTCACCGCGACCGCCAAGGACTTCAAGGTCTACTTCAAGAAGGTCGATGGCAAGACGCCGACCAGCTATTCGATGGACCATTCGGCCGCGAGCTTCGTCTACGACCCCCAGGGCCGGCTGCGGCTCTATGCGCGCTATGGCGCCGGCGTGCCATCGATGCTGTCGGACCTGAAGGCGTTGCTCAGTTCCTGAGGAGGGCCGGCCCGTGGATGCCGTTGTTGCCGTTGTCGCCCCGGTCGATCACCTGAAGGCGCGCAAGGGCGCCTTTCGCATTGCGCTGATCCCGCCCGAGGTGCTGCGCGCCCTCAACGACGGGCTGCTCGAGACCGTCAACCTCAACGAGTTCATGGCGCTCGAGTTGCCGCAGCTGGCGCGCAGCGTGGCCGGCCACATCGGCCTCGACGCGGCGAGCGAGCGGCTGGTCGACACGCTCGCCATGCTCGGGGCCTTCAAGCCGATGCAGCGGCACAGCCACATTGCGCGTGCGCTCTATGACCTGACGGCGCTGCATGCCGAGCGCGATGCCGTCGCGCACCGGCTGGCCACGCATGCGAGCGACGTGGCGCGCTGCTGGGCAGCGCAGTGGGTCACGCTCTCCGGACTGTCTTTGCCTGCGCAGCTGGACGCCGTGCGCCGCTTCGCCGCCGATCCGCATTTCGGCGTGCGCGAGATCGCCTGGATGGCGGTGCGCGATGCGGTCATCGCCTCGCTGGACGAAGCGCTGGCGCTGCTGCAGCCATGGGTGACCGATGCCGACCCGAACATCCGCCGCTTCGCCAGCGAACTCACGCGTCCGCGCGGCGTGTGGTGCGCGCAGATCGAGGCGCTCAAGGCCGAGCCATGGCGCGCCTTGCCGCTGATCGAGCCGCTGCGGGCCGACAGCAGCCGCTATGTGCAGAACTCGGTCGCGAACTGGCTCAACGACGCCAGCAAGACGCAGGGGGAATGGGTCGAGACGCTGTGCACGCGGTGGCTCGCGGAATCCGATGCGGACGCGACGCGGTACATCGCGAAGCGGGCCTTGCGGACCCTGTCCAAAGCGCCATGAAAAAAGCCCGGCATTGCCGGGCTTCCTGGGGGGCGGGGACGGCTTACGCGTAGTCCGCCAGCGCCTTCTTCATCTTCTTCATTGCAGCGACTTCGATCTGGCGGATGCGCTCGGCGCTCACGCCGTACACCGCAGCCAGGTCGTGCAGCGTCATGCCGCCCGAACCGTCGTCGTTGACCTTGAGCCAGCGCTCTTCCACGATGCGGCGGCTGCGGTCGTCCAGCGCTTCCAGCGCGGTGGCGATGCCGTCGCTCGACAGGCGGTCGCGCTGCTGCGATTCGAGCAGGGCGGTCGGTTCCTGCGTGGCGTCGGCCAGGTAGGCGATCGGGCCGAAGGCTTCGTCGCCGTCGTCCGACGGGCCCGGGTCGAGCAGCACGTCGCCGCCCGACAGGCGGGTTTCCATCTCCAGCACTTCTTCGGGCTTGACGTTGAGCCGGGTCGCCATTTGCGACACCTCGTCGGGGCTCAGCGTGTCGCGGTGCGTGCCGTTGTCGGCCGCGGCCGAGTCGGCCTTGAAGCCCTGCTTCATCGAGCGCAGGTTGAAGAACAGCTTGCGCTGGGCCTTGGTCGTCGCGACCTTGACCATGCGCCAGTTCTTCAGGATGTACTCGTGGATCTCGGCCTTGATCCAGTGCATGGCGTAGCTCACCAGCCGCACGCCCTGGTCGGGGTCGAAACGCTTCACGGCCTTCATCAGGCCGACGTTGCCTTCCTGGATCAGGTCGCCGTGCGGCAGCCCGTAGCCCAGGTATTGGCGGGAGATGGAGACGACCAGGCGCAGGTGCGACAGGATCAGCGCACCGGCGGCGTCGAGGTCGTTCTGGTCGCGCAGCTTGCGTGCGAAGCCCTGCTCTTCTTCGAGCGTGAGCAACGGCAGGCGGTTGGCGGCCGAAATATAAGCATCCAGGTTACCCAGCGGGGGCACCATCGACCATGGATTGGCGACGGCCAGCTGGTTGGCAGAGGCTCCAGACAGGGATGTCATCAGGGGAAACTCCTTTGTGTGGGTCATATTAGCACTCGGTTAGAGGGAGTGCTAAACCAAGGGTTCCTTTGAGTTTCTATCGAGCCGATAGCCGCAGACTGTCGCCGGTCGGATCTCACTGACTCCTGAACGGAAGCCGACCGGGCCAGATGTCGAGGGGAACGTGGGGCGCGTTGGTGCGGAAATCAACCCACGAGCACGGAAATCCAGGCCAGATCGACCAGAATGCCCCTCTCACACGACGCCGTCTCCTTCCGCGCGCTCAAGATCAGGAGGTCTTCATGCATCAACCTGACGAAATCGCCAAGAGGCTGCTGGGCGCACCCTACGAAGCACTGGACGAGGCGGCCAAGAAGGTCGCGCGGCATGTTGCGGCGCGGACTCACATCGCGCACAACGTCGCCACAGACCTCACGGCCAGGGAGCGCCCCTTCGGCCAGCGTGCGGCGGACGCCGTGGCCTCGTTTGGAGGCTCCTGGACGTTCGTGGGACTTTTCGCCGCAACGATGCTCCTGTGGGTTGTTCTCAACGCCATCCTGTTGGCCGGCGGCGGAAAAACCTTCGATCCCTACCCCTACATACTGCTCAATCTCTTCCTGTCCATGCTGGCGGCCATTCAGGCGCCGATCATCCTGATGTCGCAGAACAGGCAGTCCGAGAAGGATCGCGCGAGCGCAGACCACGACTACGAGGTCAATCTGAAGGCCGAACTGGAGATCATGCTGCTTCACGAAAAAATCGATCTGCTGCGGGAGAAGCAGTGGGCGGAATTGCTGGAAATCCAGAAGAAGCAGCTGGAACTCTTGACTGCGCTGGCGCCAGCGTCGCTCTCACCTGAATCCGGGAGGAATGCATCATGAGCAACGGATGCGCCAATCACCGCGCGCAGGATTTTTCGTTGGGGAGTCGTTCGGGATTCGAGAAAACCGGAGTGCCCGTCACTGGATCGAGTGGCGCGGCAGGCAAATGGTGAAAACGCAGCCGGTGCCTGGCACATCCCGGGCAGTCAGGGTGCCGAGGTCGGCCTCGACGCTTTGGCGCGCGATGGAAAGACCCAGGCCAAGACCCGTCTTGTCATGACTGTGCTGATTGAAGGGCGCGAACATCTTGTCGGCGCTCCCGGGTGGCAGCCCTCCGCAGTGATCTTCGACTTCGATCAGTACCTGCCCGCCAATGGCATACGCCTTCAAGGCGACATCGGTGTGGGGATGCGTGAACTTGAATGCGTTCTGCAGGAGGTTTGCCAATGCGGCGAGCAGCAGTTCGCGATTTCCACGGATGGCCAGGAGGGCGTCGACGGGCGGCACCTCGAAGACGCAACCTGCGGCGCTTGCAATGAGCTGGGCCGCGGTTTCGGCGTCGTGAATGAACGAGGCGACGGAAAATGTCTGCCGTTGTTCAGGCAGGCCACCGCGCACCTCGGCGAGCGCCCGGCTGATCAAGGTGCCCATCGCGGACAGGCTGCGCTTCAGGACGGTCCCGGTGGCGCCGCTCACTGCCATGTTGCCGAGTTCGAGAGCGTGGATCGCAAGGGTTGCCGTGCCCAGAGAATTGCGCAGCTCGTGAACCAGGAATCCGAAACGCTCGCTTGCGTCGAGACTCTGCTGACGGGCAATTTGCGTATCCCGCTGGAAACTGAACTCGGTGACGGCGTCTGCAATGGCGTTGTCCAGGCACCGGTTCAACGTCCGGAATTCCGCGACAGCGAACGGGGCGTCGCGTTCGAAGGCCAGGTCCGTGATCGCCTGGCAAAGGTCGCCGTAGTCGTGAACGACCTGGTCCACCGTGTACCCCAGCTTCAGCAACTCCTTGCCATGGGCCGTAGCGGCCACTCCCATTTCCGACAAGGCCAATGAATCTCCCCCTGAGGGCCCAGAGATTCGGATGCTGTCCGCAGGATTGTCAGTTTCTTCCGCCGCAAGGGTTCGTATCAATTGCCCAAGGAACAGCGGTATGCCGTTTGCCAATTGTTGTTCGGTCGCGGCACGCCGGGGTCTCTGCGCAACCTTCGATTTGCACCGTGAAATCAACTCTTCCCGGTTGTTGGTGAGAAAGTTGCGCATAGTCCGGGACCTCAACGGCTTTCGCCTGATTCATTCAATGAATGCCGCCAGCCTTTGCTTCGAAGGCGCGCTGCGCCATCGTTGGCTGTCAAGGGGGAACAGTCTGTGCGATGGCGCACATACGCGCCGTCCAGCGCTCGACTTCGGCGCAATGGCCGCAGCGCTCCGGCATTGTCCGGCCGGTTGGTCGAAAAACTACCAGCGAACGCCCAGCTTCACGAAAAGCTTCGACAGAACGAACAAGGGCCCGACCCAGAGGTACTGGATATCTTCGAAGAACGAAGGTTTCTTGCCCTCGATCTTGTGGCCCACGAACTGGAAAATCCAGGCCACCACAAAGATGGCAGCTGAAATCGGCAAGACAAGGCCGTCCATCGCATGCACCAGCGCCAGCGCCAGCACGGTGAGGGCGAACATGGTCAGCAGGAAGGCCGGGGCGCGCAGCAGGGCGTAGTAGACGAGGCTGGCGGCCACGAAGACGTAGGCCACCCAGGGATGGAGCGCGAAGAGCAGGCCGACGATGCTCAGCATGATCGCCGGGATGGCCACGAAGTGGATCAGCTCGTTGGTCGGGTTGCGGTGGCTTTCCTCGTAGTGGGCGAGCAGGCGGTCGACCTTGCGGTCGCTCGATGCCAGTGGAGCGGCAGCGGTATCCATCATGGTGAGTCTCCGGAGGCGCCGTGCGGTGCGGCGAGACTTCGATGGTGCCACGGCGGCTGGTGATGGCAAGTGCCACTGGAAAAGTAGCAATTCCGGCCCTCTGGGCGTGTCGTGGCATGACTTTGGGCACTGTTTCCGTATCTTTGCGCCGCTAAGATCAAACGCGTGGCTCCCTTCGATTCCTCTTCCATGCCTTCGCCCGTGACAGCGGGGGCCGGCCTGCCCACCCGCGTACCGACCGCGATCCTGGTCGTGGACGATCACGACCTGCTTCGGCTGGGGGTCTGCGCACTGGTGCAGGCGCAAGCCACCTCCGCCGGCGCGCGCATCGAGGTCTTCGAGGCCGGCAACGTCGCCGATGCTCTCGCGCTGTACGCGACCCACCAGGCGTCGATCGGCCTCGTTCTGCTGGACCTGGCGCTGCCCGACACCCATGGCCTGAGCGGCCTGGCCGAGTTCCGCCTGCGTTTCCCCGCCGCGCGCATCGTCGTGCTGTCCGGCACCGGCAACAGCACGCTGGCGCAGGGCGTGCTTGCCCTGGGGGCCAGTGCCTTTCTTCCCAAGTCGGCCGACCTGAAGGAAGTGGTGAGCTTCATCCGCGCCTGCGGCCTGCTCGACCCCGGTGCGGCGGACAACCCGCCTCCGGCCGTGCCGAAGGCGCTCACCGGTTACGCCGAGTTCGCCCATGCCAGCGCCTGGCAGGAGCTCACGCCGCGCCAGATGCAGGTGCTGCAGTGGGTGCTCGAAGGCAAGGCCAACAAGGAAATCGCCCAGCTCGCGAACCTGAGCGAGGGCACGGTGAAGAACCATGTCTCGACCATCCTGCTGCTGTTCGGCATGCGCTCGCGCGCCCAGTTGATCAGCACCCTGCATTGAACGGGCCGGCCTTGGCGTCGAACGATCCGCACGCCGATCACGCCCTCGGCCAACGGGTCCTGCGGGAGCACGTCGCCTCGGTGTACGACACCTACGGCGCCTCGACGCTGACCCACATGGCGTTCGTGGTGATCTTCGGCTGCATCATCTATTCGCAGCTGGGCAATCCGAGCCTGCTGTTCTGGCTGGGCGGCCTGATGATGGCCGACATCTACGTCTTCTTCACGCCGCGCTGGACCCCCTCGCGGCCCGCCCGGGAGAGCGCGTACTGGGCGCGGAAGATCTCCCGCATGGTCACGCTGGTCAGCATGATCACGGCAGTGGTGCCCTGGCTCATCGTGCCGTACGACAACCTGCCGATGACCTCGCTGCTGATGGCGGTGATCGTGGGCAGTTGCGCCCGGGCGTCGCAGTCGCTCTGGCCGCTGAAATCGGCGCTGTTCGGCTACACGCTGCCCATGTCGCTGGGCCTGATCACCGCGCTGGCGTGGCAGGGCGATGGCCTGCATCTCTTTCTGGCCACGGCCGGCGCGGCCTACCTGCTGCTGACCTTGCGTGCGGGCATCGGCCAGCACAAGCTCTTGACCGAATCGCTCATGCTGCGCTTCGAGAACGAGGCCCTGGCCGCCCGGCTCGGCGAACAGATCGCCGCCACCGAGCGCGCCAGCGAGGAGAAAACCCGCTTCCTCGGCACCGCGAGCCACGACCTGCGCCAGCCGCTGCATGCCATCGCGCTCTTCGGCGCCGCGCTCGAGAACGAGCTGCGCGACCGTCCCGAAGGCCGCAATGCCGAGCGCCTGATGCGCGCGGTGAATGCGCTGGGAGCCTCGCTCGACACCATGCTCGACGTCTCGCGGCTCGATGCCGGCGTGATCACCCCGGCGCCGCAGCCGGTCCAGCTGGACGCGTTGTTCCTGCCGCTCAACCACACCTTCTCGGCACGGGCCGAGCAGAAGCAGTTGCAGCTGCGCGTGCGTGCCAGCGGCCTGTGGGTCCACAGCGACCCGCAGTTGCTGCACCGCATGCTGTCGAACCTGATGGACAACGCGCTCAAGTACACCGCGCAGGGCGGCGTGACGGTGATGGCGCGCGAGCGCGGCGACGCGGTGTGGGTCGAGGTGCGCGACACCGGCATCGGCATCGCGCCCGAGCAGTCGGGCCGGATCTTCGAGGAGTTCTACCAGGTCGACAATCCCGGCCGCGACCGCTCCCGGGGGCTCGGCATCGGCCTGTCGATCGTGCAGCGGCTGTCGCGCCTGCTCGGCCATCCGGTGCAGATGCATTCGCGTCCGGGGCGGGGCACGCACTTTCGTGTCGTGCTGCCGGCTGTCGAAGCGCAGAGCGGAGGGCTGGCCCCGTCGTTTCCGCCCGAAGTCGCCGAAGTGCAGGAGCAGCAGCGCAGCGTCATGCCGGTCCTGCCCGGTCGGGTGCTGCTGCTGGACGACGAGCTCGAGATCCGCGAGGCCATGAAGGGGTTGCTGCGTTCCCACGCGATCGACGCGCACGCCGTGGCCGACGAGGCCGGCGCTGCGGCGGCCCTGCGGAAGGCCCACGGGGAGGGGCGTCCCTTCGATCTGCTGTTGTGCGACTACCGCCTGGCCGACGGCGTCGACGGGCTCGACGCCGGATTGCGCCTCAGCCAGGGACAAGGCGAAGGCGCCGGGGCTCCAATTCCGCTGCTGTTGATCACGGGGGAAACTTCACCCGACCGCCTGCAGCGGGTGCGGGAGTCGGGGGTGCAGGTGTTGTTCAAGCCGGTGGTTGCGGCTGTGCTGCTCCAGGCGATGGCCGCTTCTTTTTTGTCTATCCGAGCAGCGCCTGCGCGAACTCGCGCGCGTTGAAGGTCTCGAGGTCTTCGAGCTTTTCCCCCACGCCGATGAAGTAGACCGGAATCGGCCGCTCGCGCGCGATGGC
Organism: Variovorax sp. P4_B10; assembly: GCF_056402375.1. Lineage (NCBI taxonomy): Bacteria > Pseudomonadati > Pseudomonadota > Betaproteobacteria > Burkholderiales > Comamonadaceae > Variovorax > Variovorax sp. P4_B10. The sequence continues at coordinate 99,519 of NZ_JBFUHN010000030.1, forward strand.
GCAGAGCACGCCGCCCTTGGCCGTGCCGTCGAGCTTGGTCACGACCAGGCCGGTGAGGCCCAGCGTCTCGTCGAAGGCCTTGACCTGCGCGAGCGCGTTCTGCCCGGTGTTGCCGTCGATCACCAGCAGCACCTCGTGCGGCGCCGTGGCGTCGGCCTTGGTGACGACGCGCTTGATCTTTTTCAGCTCGTCCATCAGGTGCAGCTGCGTCGGCAGCCGGCCGGCGGTGTCGACCAGCACCACGTCCTTGCCGCGCGCCTTGCCGGCATTCACCGCGTCGAAGCTCACGGCCGACGGATCGCCGCCTTCCTGGCTCACGATCTCGACCGTGTTGCGGTCGGCCCAGACCAGCAGCTGCTCGCGCGCCGCTGCCCGGAAGGTGTCGGCCGCGGCCAGCAGCACCGAGGCGCCTTCATTGGCGAGGTGCTTGGTGAGTTTGCCGATGGAGGTGGTCTTGCCCGCGCCGTTGACGCCGGCCACCATGATCACGGTAGGCGTGAACTGGCCGATGACCAGCGGCTTCTCGAGCGGCTTGAGCAGGTCGGCGACGGCGTCGGCCAGCAGCAGCTTCACCTGCGCCGCATCGGTGGCCATCTGGCGCTTGACGCGGCCCCGCAGGTCGTCGAGCAGGAATTCGGTCGCCTTGACGCCGGTGTCGGCCATCAGCAGGGCGGATTCGAGCTCCTCATACAGCGCATCGTCGATCTGTGCATTGACGAACACGGCCTGGATGCCGGTGCCGGTCTTGCGCAGGCCGGTCTTGAGCTTGTCGAGCCAGCCTTTGCGCTCGGCGGCCGCCGCCGCTTCGCTGATGGGCGTCGGGACAGGGGCAGGGGCCGGGGCCGGAATGGGTGCCGGTGCCGGTGCCGGGACTGGCGCAGGCGCCGGGGAGGGCGTTTGCGGCGCAGCCGGGGCCTCGACCACCGCAGGCGCTTCGGCCGGCGCGGGCGGCGTCTCTTCGGCCGCAGGCTTCGCGCCGAACCAGCTCGAAGGCGAGAACACCGAGCGTGCCGGGGCAGGCTCGGCAGCAGGTGCGGGTGCGGGTGGCGGGGGAGGCGCCGGCGCGACCGGGGTTTCGGCAGGCGGTTTTTTCTTGAAGAAACTGAACATCAGGAGCTTTTTACAATCCGACCCATTCTATGAAACACCTCTCGCCACGCAGTGCTGCGTCTGGTGCGGTGCTGGCGGTGGCGCTCACGGCGTCCCTGGTCATGCCTGCGCAGGCCCAGTCCACACCGGCTCCCGCAGCTTCTTCCGCCGCCACCGCGGCAGCACCGGGCCCCCAGCAATTCACCCTCGCGAACGGCATGACGCTGATCGTCCAGCCCGACCGGCGCGCACCGACGGCGGTGCAGATGGTCTGGGTTCGTGTCGGTTCCATGGACGAGGTCGACGGCACCTCCGGCGTCGCACATGCGCTCGAACACATGATGTTCAAGGGCACCAGGGACATCAAGCCCGGCGAGTTCTCGCGCCGCGTGGCGCAGCTCGGCGGCCAGGAAAACGCCTTCACCACGCGCGACTACACCGGCTACTACCAGCAGATTCCGGTCGGCAGCCTCGAGCAGGTGATGAAGCTCGAGTCCGACCGCTTCGCCAACAACCAGTGGCCCGACGACGAGTTCAAGCGCGAGATCGAGGTCGTCAAGGAAGAGCGCCGCCTGCGCACCGAAGACCAGCCGCGCGGGCTGCTCGGTGAACAGCAGAATGCGGCCGTATTCATCGCCTCGCCCTATCACCGCCCCGTGGTTGGCTGGATGAGCGACCTCGACGCGATGACACCCGGGGACGTGCGCGATTTCCACAAGCGCTGGTACGTGCCCGCCAACGCCGTGCTGGTGGTGGCCGGCGATGTCGATGTCGCGCAGGTCCGCGCACTTGCCGAAAAATACTATGGCCGCATCCCGTCGCGCGCGGTGCCCACGCGCAAGCCGCGCATCGAGCCGGTGCAGCGCGGCATCCGCCGCCTCGAGTTCAAGGCGCCCGCCGAGCAGGCCTATGTCTCCCTGGCCTTCCGCGTGCCGCAACTCGCGAACATCGACGACGCCAACAGCGACGCATGGGCACTGGTCGTGCTCTCCGCCGTGCTCGACGGCTATGCCGGCGCGCGGCTCGACCGCGCGCTCACGCAGGGCCCCGACCGCGTGGCCGACTCTGCCGGCGCCTATTCGGGCTTCGTGGGCCGCGGCCCGCAGCTCTTCGTGCTCGATGGCGTGCCCGCTGCCGGCAAGAGCGCGGAGGTGGTCGAAGCCGCGCTGCGCGCCCAGGTGGCGCGCGTGGCCAAGGACGGCGTGGGCGAGGCCGAACTGGCCCGCGTCAAGACCCAGTGGGTCGCGAGCGAAACCTACAAGCGCGATTCGGTGATGGCGCAGGCGCGCGAGCTCGGCAGCAACTGGATCCAGGGCCTGCCGCTCGACGCGAGCGAGCGCATCGTCGCCCGGCTGCAGGCCGTTACCGCGGCCCAGGTACAGGCCGTGGCTGCCAAATATTTCGGCGACGACCAGCTCACCGCCGCGACGCTGCGTCCATTGCCGCTCGAAGCAAAGCCCCGTGGCCGTGGCTTTGCGGCGCCCGCAGGCGAGCTGCACTGAAAGATTCCGACGCCATGAAAACTCTCAAGAAGATGGCGCAGTGCGCCCTGTTCGCAGGCACCACTGCCGTTCTCGGCCTCACCGGCGCGCAGGCCGCGCTGCCCATCCAGCACTGGACGCTCGCGAACGGCGCCAGGATCTATCTCGTGTCGACCAATGCGCTGCCGATCGTCGACGTGCAGGTCGACTTCGACGCCGGCAGCCGGCGCGACCCGGCGCCGCAGGCGGGGCTGGCCAGTGCGACCTCGGCCATGGTCGAGAAGGGCGTGCGCGCCGGCAAGAACGGCGAGCCGGCACTCGACCAGAACGCGCTCGGCGAAGCCTGGGCCGATCTGGGTGCCAGCTTCGACGTGAGCGCGGGCACCGACCGCACCAGCTATTCGCTGCGCACGCTGTCCGCCCCGGCGCTGCTGAACAAGGCGGTCACGCTGGCCTCGCGCGAGATCGGCGAGCCGGCCTTCCCCGACGACGTCTGGCAGCGCGAGCGCGAGCGCATCAACGCCGCGATCAAGGAAGCCAACACCAAGCCTGCGACCATCGCGGGCCGCGCGTTCGGCCAGGACGTCTACGGCGTGCATCCCTACGGCCAGGAGGTCACCGAGGCGACGCTGGCGCGCATCGACACCGCCGCGATGCGCCAGCGCTACCAGCAGCTCATCGTGCCGTGCCGCGCCAAGCTCAGCATCGTGGGCGCTGTCACGCGGGCCGAAGCCGAGGCCATGGCCGCCACGCTGCTCTCGCGTCTGCCCGGCCCCGAGGCCTGCACGCCGCTGCCGACGATCGCGCCGGTGGCCGCGCTGACGGCGCCGAAGGACGAGCGCATTCCGTTCGGTTCCGCCCAGGCGCATGTCTTCATCGGCCAACCCGGCTACCCGCGCAAGGACCCCGACCACTTCGCGCTCAACCTCGGCAACTACGTGCTCGGCGGCGGTGGTTTCGTCTCGCGCCTGACCAACGAGGTGCGCGAGAAGCGCGGCCTGACCTACAGCATCTACAGCGGCTTCGCGCCGGGGCTCGATGCGGGCGCGTTCCGCGTCGGTTTCCAGACCCGGCCCGACCAGGCGGAAGAAGCCGTGAAGGTGTCGCGCGAAGTGCTTGCCAGGTTCGTGGCCGAAGGTCCGACCGAGAGCGAACTCAAGGCTGCAAAAGACAACCTGATCGGCGGCTTTCCCTTGCTGCTCGACAGCAACCGCAAGCTCATCGGCAATGTCGCCAACATTGCCTGGCACGACCTGCCGCTGGACTACCTCGACACCTGGACCACGCGCATGAACGCGGTCACGGCGGCCGACGTCAAGGCGGCCTTCGCGCGCAAGCTGCAGCCCGAGCGCATGGTGACGGTGGTGGTGGGCGGCAAGTAGCCGCTAGGCCAGCGCGTGCGGGCCGCTGTTCGCGGCCGCCCGCACCGCCGCACCCAGACGCCTGAGCAACTGGGGCGCCGCGCGTGCCTGTTGCCAGTAGAGCGGCACCGGCAGCGTCGAGCCGGGGGCCAGCTCGACCAGCTTTCCTTCGCGAATCGCATCGGCCACCATGCTGGCCGGATGCATGCCCCAGCCCATGCCCGCGCACGCTGCCTCGACGAAAGCGTTCGGCGAAGGCACCCAGTGCCGCGGCGTCTCGACGTTGCGATGGCAGATGCGGCGCACCCAGCGCGCCTGCAGCCGGTCCTTGCGGTCGAACACCAGGCTCGGCGCGCTCGCCAGGGTTCGCGCGCCCACGCCTTTGGCGAAATGCCGGCGCATGAAGTCCGGGCTCGCCGCCGCCACGTAGTGCATCGTGCCCAGCGCCTCGCTGTTGCAGCCGGCGACCGGCTGGGCGAGGGCTGTCACTGCCGCGAGCACGGCGCCGCTGCGCAGCCGCTCGGCCGTGTGGTCCTGGTCGTCCACCGAGAGGTCGAGCAGCGCGGCTTCCTCCTGCGAGGCGAAGGCGGCGGCCGCGGCCATGAACCAGGTCGCAAGGCTGTCGGCATTGACGGCCACCCGCACGGTGACCCGCTCGCCGGCCTCGCCGCGGCCCATGCCGAGGCCGGGCAGGGCGTCGCGCAGCTCGTGCTCCAGCATGCCCACGCGCTCCACGTGCCGGCACAGCTGCAAGCCCGCCTCCGTTGCGACGCAGGGCTGGCCGCGCACCAGCAGCGCGCCGCCGGTGCGCTCTTCGAGCAGCTTCACGCGCTGGGACACGGCCGACGGGGTGACGTTCAAGGCCCGGGCCGCGCGCTCGAAGCTGCCTTCGCGCACGACGGCGGCCAGGGCATGGAGAGCGGCGTAGTCGAGCATTCGGTATTAAGTAAAACTGAATTGAAGTTAGCAGGTTTAGTTTGAGTTAATTTCCGCCGCGCGGCAAGCTTGCGCCATGCCTGCCGAACTCGTCATTGCCGCCTTCCTCAACGGACTCTTCATGAGCCTGGTGCTCATCGTCGCCATCGGCGCCCAGAACGCCTATGTGCTGCGCCAGGGGTTGCGGCGCGAGCATGTGAGCGCCGTGGTGCTGTTCTGCGCGGCCAGCGACGCGGTGCTGATCGGCGCCGGCGTGGCCGGCATGGCGCAGGCGCTCAAGGGCCGGCCCCTGCTGGCCACCGTGCTCGCGGGGCTCGGCGCGGCGTTCCTGTGCGCCTACGGGCTCAGGGCGCTGTGGCGCTCGCGGCAGCCCGGCGCCTTGCAGGCGGCAGGGCCGCAGGGTGCATCGCTTTCGCGCGCGGCCGTGGTGGCGCAGGCGGCCGGGTTCACGCTGCTGAATCCGCACGTCTACCTCGACACCGTGCTGCTCGTGGGCAGCGCGGGCGCGCAGTATGCGGGTTCGATCAAGCTCTGGTTCGTGGCGGGTGCTTCGGTGGCGAGCGCGCTGTGGTTCATGGCCCTCGGCTTCGGCGCACGCCTGCTCGCACCTGTGTTTGCCCGCCCACGGGCCTGGCAGATGCTCGATGCGCTGATCGGCGGCACCATGCTCGTGCTGGCCGCCATGCTGGCCCGGCGCGCGCTGACCGGGTTCTGAGGTCTGGCCCGGTGCGGCGGCGTTAAGCTCGCCGCATGCCCCAGAAAGCCGCCGCAGCCCCCCGTCCTCCATCGCCCAAGCGCCCCGCACGACCCAGCGAGGTCCGCATCATCGGCGGCCAATGGAAGCGCACCCGCCTTGCCGTGGCCGACAAGCCCGGCCTGCGCCCCACGCCCGACCGCGTGCGCGAGACGCTGTTCAACTGGCTCGCGAGCCTCGCCGGTGCCGGTGGCGGCGAACTGCCAGGCTGGCATTGCGTCGACGCGTTCGCGGGCACTGGCGCGCTCGGGCTGGAGGCCGCTTCGCGCGGCGCGGCGAACGTGCTGCTGTGCGAGCAGGACAGTGCGCTGGTTGCGCAGCTCCAGGCCGCCAAGACCAAGCTGTCGGCCGAGGCGGTGCGCATCGAGCGCGGCAACGGCGTCACGGCGCTCGAACGCACGACGGCCGGCAGCCTGCATGCCGTCTTCCTCGACCCGCCCTTCGAGAGCACCGCGCTCTACGAACCCGCCCTGCGTGTCGCTGCGCGCGCGCTGCGCCCCGGTGGCGCCGTCTACCTCGAAGCCCCCCGCCAATGGAGCGACGAAGAGCTGGCCGCTTTCGGCCTTGTAGTTTTTCGTTACTTGAAGGCGGGTGCCGTGCACGCGCATCTGCTGCGGCCGGCCTCGGAGGGGACTGCATAATCCGCCGAACAAGCCGCACCGGCAGCATGAGGAAGAAGCAACCATGGCCAGCAACGTCATCGCGGTTTACCCMGGCACATTCGACCCCATCACCCTCGGTCACGAGGACGTGGTGCGCCGTGCAACCCAGCTTTTTTCCAAGGTGATCGTCGCCGTCGCGGCGGGCCACCACAAGAAGGCGCTGTTCAACCTGACGGAGCGCATGGACATGGCGCGCGAAGCCGTCAAGCCCTACAGCGACCAGGTCACGGTCGAGAGCTTCTCGGGCCTGCTGCGCGACTTCGTCGTGGCGCGCGGCGGCAAGGCCATGGTGCGCGGCCTGCGCGCCGTGACCGACTTCGACTACGAGTTCCAGCTTGCGGGCATGAACCGCTCGCTGATGCCCGATGTCGAAACCGTCTTCCTGACCCCCAGCGACAAGTACCAGTTCATCTCCAGCACCTTCGTGCGCGAGATCGCCATGCTCGGCGGCGAGGTCAACAAGTTCGTCTCGCCCAACGTCGAGCACATGCTCGCCGCCAAGGTGCGCAGCCTCGGCCGTGAATAAGCCGCGATGAGCGGTTCGCCGCCACCCCGCCTGCATCTGCTCGGGGATGCAGCGCTCCTGTGCGAGCTGCCGGCACCGGCCACGCTGGTGCAGCAGCAGCGCATCTGGGCGCTGGCCGCGCTGGCCCAGCGCTGGCCCGGCGTCGGCGAGGTACTGCCGGGCATGAACAACCTCACGCTGACCTTCGATCCGACCGCGATCGATCTCGACGCGCTCATGGCGCAGGTGCTCCAAGCCTGGCCGAAGCTTTCCGCCAAAGCCGTCGAAGGCCGGCGGGTCGAGATCCCGGTTGCGTATGGCGGCGAGCATGGCCCCGACCTGGCCGATGTCGCGGCCCACACAGGCTTCACCCCGGCCGAGGTGGTGCGGCGCCACAGCGCGGGCGAGTACGTGGTCTACCTGCTCGGATTCCTTCCCGGTTTCGCCTTCATGGGCGGACTTGCGCCCGAACTCGCCACGCCCCGCCGCGCGGAACCGCGCACCGCCGTGCCCGCGCGCTCGGTCGGCATCGGCGGCGAGCAGACCGGCATCTACCCGCTGGTGTCGCCGGGCGGCTGGCAGCTGATCGGCCGTACCTCGCTCGAGCTGTTCGACCCGGCGGCCGAGTCGCCTACCTTGCTACGCCCGGGCGACCGCGTGCGTTTCGTCGTCGAGAGCTTGCAGACATGATCGTGGTCCAGAAGCCCGGCGTCCTGGCCTCGGTGCAAGACCTGGGGCGGCACGGCCATCGCCAGCTCGGCATCTGCCCCGGCGGCGCGCTCGACGTGCTCTCGCTCACGCTCGCGAACCGGCTGGTCGGCAATGCCGATGGCGCCGCGGGCCTCGAACTCACGATGGGCGGCTGCGCGTTGCGCTTCGAAGCCGACACGCGCATCGCACTGACCGGCGACGACTTCAGCGCACAGCTCGACGGCGTGCCGCTCTGGCCCTGCTGGAGCGTGCCGGTGACGGCAGGCCAGACCCTCAGGCTCATGGGCGCCAACTCGGCGGGTGTGAAGAAGGCCGGATTGCGCAGCTGGCTCGCCGTGGCAGGCGGCATCGACGTGCCGCCCGTGCTCGGCTCGCGCAGCACCGACCTCAAGGCCGGCTTCGGCGGCCACGAGGGCCGCGCCCTGCGCAAGGGCGACCGGCTGCCGCTGGGCGCATCGCGGCTCGATGCCGCACAGCGCGCGCGCCGCCCCTTCGGCCTGCGCAGCCCCGACTGGGGCCCGGAAGAAGACGACGCGGCCATCGCGTTGCGCGTGCTGCCCGGCCCCGAGTTCGAACAGTTCACGCTGGCCGCGCGCGATGTGCTGTGGGGCGAGCCGTGGCGCATCACCTCGCAGAGCAACCGCATGGGCAGCCGGCTCGCCGGCACCGAACTCAAGCGCAAGCGCAGCGGCGACATGCTGTCGTCGGGCGTGATTCCCGGCACGATCCAGGTGCCGCCCTCGGGCCAGCCGATCATCCTGATGGGCGACGCGCAGACCACCGGCGGCTACCCGCGCATCGGCGTGGTGATCCGCGCCGATCTGTGGAAGCTCGCGCAGGCGCCGCTCAACGGCAAGCTGCGCCTCGTGCAGGTCGACATGGCGCAAGCGCTCGCCGCATGGGCCGAGCAGCAGCGCTACCTGGCGCAGGTGGCACAAGGGCTTGCCGTGGCAGGCTGGCCGGGCCCGGCATAGACTGTGCGAGCGGGCAGCCGGTGGACCGCACTGGTGCCGGCGCCTGCAGAAGAAGGAACATCCCCATGCACATCGACCTCAATGCCGATCTTGGCGAAGGCGCCGGCAGCGACGAAGCGTTGCTCGGCCTCGTGAGCTCGGCCAACATCGCCTGCGGCTGGCATGCGGGCGACGCGAAGACCATGCGCCAGTGCGTGCGCTGGGCCATCGCGCATGGCGTGGCCATCGGCGCCCACCCGAGCTTTCCGGACCGCGAGAACTTCGGCCGCAGCACCATGCACCTGCCGCCCGACGAGATCGTGTCCAACGTGCTCTACCAGGTCGGCGCACTCGCTGCGATCGTCAAGGCCGAGGGCGGCCAGCTCACGCACGTCAAGCCGCATGGCCAGCTCTACAACCAGGCGGTGAAGGAGCCCGAACTCGCCGACGCATTGTGCGAGGCGGTGCGCCGATTCGATCCCTCGCTCAAGTTCTTCGGCCTCGCGGGCAGCAACATGATCGATGCCGCGCGCCGCGCCGGCCTCACGCCCGTCGAGGAAGTGTTCGCCGACCGCGGCTACATGCCCGACGGCAGCCTCGTGCCGCGCAGCCAGCCCGGCGCGCTGATCGAGAGCGAGGCGCAGTCGATCGCACAAACCCTCTCGCTGGTGCGCGACCACAAGGTGACGGCCATCGACGGCAGCACCGTGGCCGTCAACGCGCAGACCGTGTGCCTGCATGGCGACGGCGCCCATGCGCTCGCCTTTGCACGCCGCATCCGCGAGCGGCTGGAGGCCGAGGGCATCGCGGTTCACGCCTGAACCGCACCCGTCGTGGCGCCGTGCTGGCGCCAGGGAAATAGCGGGCCCCGGCGCGGGGAGGGTTTCTTGCGGTACCTTCGGCTTCATGACCAAGCCGAAGTCGCCCCAGTCCTCCCTGCCGTTGCGTGTGCTGCTCACGGGCTTCGACCCGTTCGAGCAGGCGTCGATCAACCCGTCATGGGAAGCGGTGCGTGCGCTCGATGGCTGGAAGGTCGGCCACGCCACGGTGCACGCGCGGCAGGTGCCTTGTGTCTTCGGTGAAGCCATCGCAACGTTGGCGAGCGCCATGGACGAGCTGAAGCCCCAATTGGTGCTGTGCGTCGGCCAGGCCGGCGGACGGGCCGAAATCACCCCCGAGCGCATCGCGATCAACATCGACGACGGGCGCATCGCCGACAACGCCGGCCACCAGCCCATCGACCTGCCTGTGGTGCCCGGCGCACCCGCGGCGTATTTCTCGACACTGCCGATCAAGGCCATGGTGCGCGACCTGCGCGCCGCGGGCGTGCCGGCCTCGGTGTCGAACAGCGCGGGCACCTTCGTCTGCAACCACATCTTCTACGGCCTGATGCACCGCATCGCGACGCATCCGGTGCCGGGCCTGCGCGGCGGCTTCATCCACATCCCCTACCTGCCCGAGCAGGCGGCGCTCTTTCCGGGTGCGCCGAGCATGTCGCTGGCCACGATGACCGAGGCGCTGCGCATCGCGGTGGCCACTGCGCTGGCCGTGACGCAGGACGTGGCCGAAAGCGGCGGCCAGCTGCACTGAGGCTCTGTTCAGGCTGCCGGAAACTGCTTCGACAGCCAGGCGTTCAGCGCCGCGTTGACGACCTCGGGCTTTTCCATCGTCAGCATGTGGCCGCACTCCGGCACCCATACCACCTCGGCCTGCGGCAGCAGCGACGCCATCTCGCGCGTGCATTCGGGCGGGGCCAGCCGGTCCTTGTCGCCGCACATCAGCAGCACCGGCGCGCCCAGCGAAGGCAGATGGGTGCGCGCATCGGGGCGCCGCATCACCGCACGGTTCTGGCGGATGAGCTGGGTCGCGCCGGCGCCGAGCACGATGTCGAGATAGCGCTGCACCAGCACTTCGTCGACGGCCTGCGCCGGATGGAAAGCGAAGTAGACGTTCGGCTCGATCACCTCGCGCAACTCGCCGCGCTCGAAGTACTCGATGGCGCCTTCGCGCAGCGTGAACATGTCGGGCGTCTCGGGCCGCGCGCTGGTGCCGAGCAGGGCAAGCCCCGCGATGCGCCCGGGCGCCTGGCGGGCTGCTTCCATCGCGACCATGCCGCCCATCGAGGCGCCGCAGAGCACCAGCGGGCCTGCGTGCTCGCGCAGCACGGCCGCGGCCATGCCTTCGATGGTGTCGTGCCGCGTCTGGGCGTCGCTCACGCGGGCTTGGAACGCGGGGGGAAGGGCAGGCAGCTGGGCTTCCCAGAGGCGCTCGTCGCAGGCGAGGCCGGGCAGCAGGACAAGGTTTGGCATGGGTGGATTTTGCGCGATCGCGGCAACCCGGCACAACGGCATAGGCTTCATGGCCAGCAGTCATCCGGAGCCCGGCTCGACATACTTTCCGGCGCTGCGCGACGCACGCCGCGCGCGCGTTTCCGCTTCATGCCGAGGACAACAAATGAACCTGGTTCAACGTGTGCAGGACATCCTGCTCAAGCCCAAGGCCACCTGGCCGGTGATCGACGCGGAGCCGGCCGATGCCGCTTCGCTCTACAAGAACTACGTGATGATCCTCGCGCTGATTCCGGCGGTGGCGAGCTTCATCGGCCTCTCGGTCATCGGGCTCGGCGCCTTCGGCGTGAGCTTCCGGGTGCCGATCGCGTCGGGGCTCGCCAACATGGTGGTGGGCTATGTGCTGTCGCTGGTGATGGTGTTCGTGCTGGCCCTGATCATCGATGCCATGGCGCCGACCTTCGAAGGCACCAAGAGCCAGATCGGCGCGCTCAAGCTCTCGGCCTATGCGAGCACGGCGGGCTTCGTCGGCGGCATCTTCAGCCTGCTGCCTTCGCTGTCGGTCCTGGGCGCGGTGGCCGCGCTCTACGGCATCTACCTGCTCTACCTGGGCCTGCCGGTGCTGATGAAGTGCCCGCCCGACAAGGCGATCGCGTACACCGCGGTGGTGGTGATCTGCGCCATCGTCGGCGGCTTCGTCATCGCCTGGGTGCTGGCGCTGCTCACGCCGTCCCCCGCGCGCCTCGGCATGGGCTTCGCGAGCGAAGCGGTGGCGGCCGTGCAACAGCTGGCGGCCGCAAAAACCTGAGCGTCACGCGCACGGTGGAAAATGGGCGCCGATGCCAACGCCCAAACCCGACACCACCACCGACCTGATCCTGATCCGTCACGGCGAAACCGCCTGGAACCGCGAACTGCGCTTCCAGGGGCATGCGGATGTGCCGCTCAACGACATCGGCCACGAACAGGCACGCCGCCTCGGCCTGCGGCTCGCGGGCGAAACGGCACAGCACCTCATCAGCAGCGACCTGATGCGCGCCCAGCAGACCGCCGCGCCCGCGGCACTGCAACTCTCGCTGCCGGTCGTGACCTCGGTGACGCTGCGCGAGCAGCATTTCGGCATCGTCGAGGGCATGCGGGCCGACGAGATCCAGAACCTGCATCCGCGGGCCTGGGAAGAATGGCTGGAGTTCCGCGAGGACCACGCCATGCCCGAGGGCGAAAGTGCGCGCGAGTTCCATGCGCGCATCGTCGCGGCGCTCGGCAGCATCGCCACCGCCCATCGGGGGCAGAACCTGATCGTCGTGACCCACGGCGGCGTGCTCGACATGGTGTGGCGCACCGCGAAGGGGCTGAGCCTCAGCGGGCCGCGCCAGAGCGACATTCCCAATGCCGGCTTCAACCGCATCCGCATTGCCGATCCCGCCGCACCCGAGGCGATCGAGATCGTCGACTGGGCCGACACGCGCCACCTCGCGGACCTGCCGCCCCAGCCGACCTACGACCAGCGGCGGCATCTCGACAACAAGGACTGAGGCTCTGCATCAGTTGCGTCAGACGCCGCAGCTGCCCGCCTTCGGCGTGCGCAGCAACGGCACGCCGGCGCCCGTGCCCGTGGGCTCGCCGCCGTCGACCGCGAGCCGGCCGTTCACCAGCACCGTGACCACGCCCTCGGACAACAGCGTCGGCTGCGTATAGGTGGCCTTCGCCGCATAGCGCGCCGGGTCGAACACCACCACGTCGGCGTAGTAGCCGGGCCGCAGGTGTCCGCGCTGCTGCAGGCCCAGCGTGTCGGCCGTCAGGGACGAGCTGCTGCGGATGAACTGCCCCATCGAGATCGTCTGCTCCTTCACGACGTACTGCGCGTACTTGCGCGCGAAGGTGCCGTAGGCGCGCGGATGGCCCTGCGACGAATCGGACGAGGTCATGACCCACGGCCGCTTCATGAAGGCCCGTACGTCGTCGTCGCTCTGGTTGAACGAGGCGATCATCAGGTCACCGTCGCGCAGCACCGCGATGGCGGCGTCCACCGGATCGGTGTTCGCGGCCTTGGCCACGTCGGCCAGCGTCTTGCCGACATACTTCGTACTGCCCGCGGAGAACAGGATGGTGTCGGGGCCGCCGCGCAGGCGCAGGTTCTCGCGCATGCCCGTGCGCAGGCGGTCCTGCACGGCGGCGTCGTCGAAGCGCTGCAGCATGGCCGCGCGGCCGCCGTCGACGGCCCATGGCGGCACCAGCGCGGCCGAGAAGCGCGTGCTCGAGGCCGTCCAGGGGTAGTGGTCGGCCGTGATGTCGAGGCCGGCGGCGCGTTCCTTCTCGATGCGGCGGATGATGTCGCCGCTCTGGCCCTGCACGTCGACGCCCAGCGCCTTGATGTGCGCCACGTGCACCGGCAGGTGCGCTTCGTGGCCGATGCGGATCACCTCGTCGATCGCGCCCTTGAGGCCGATGTTGTACATGGACTCGTCGCGGATGTGGCTGTCGTAGAGGCCGCCGTGCCGCGCGGCGACCTTGGCGAGCTCGATGACCTCCTCGGTCTTCGAGAAATTCTGCGGCGGGTAGAAGAGGCCGGTCGACAGGCCCAGCGCACCGTCGCACATGGCCCGGCTCACATGCTGCTTCATGGCCTCCAGCTGCGCGGGAGTCGGTGCGCGGTTGACCTCGCCGAGCTGGTCGATGCGCACCGGCCCGAAGCCCACGTACATCGCGACGTTGGTGCCGACCGGCGTGGCGCGCAGGCGCTGCGTCTGCGCCGCGATGTCGAAGCCGCCGAAGCCGTCGTTGCCGATCACCGCGGTGGTCACGCCCTGCATGAGGAACGGTATGTTCAGGCGCTTCTGCGGATCGGTGGAATGCAGGTCGGTGTCGGCGTGCGTGTGCGCGTCGATGAAGCCCGGCGCGACGACCATGCCCTTCGCGTCGATGACGCGCCGCGCGCTGAACTGCGCCGGCACCGCCCTGCCTGCGAAGACGATGCGGTCGCCCACGATGCCGACGTCGCCCACGACCGGCGTGTCGGAGTCGCCGGTGTAGACGGTGCCGCCGCGCAGCAGCAGATCGAGTTCGACCGGCGCTTCGGTGGCGGCGTGGAGCGTGGGGGCGAGGGCCGCGAGGGCTGCCACGGCGGCGAGCATGACGAGGGATTTCTGCATGAAGCCAGTTTAGGAGCCGCTCCTGCGCCGCCGTTAATTCCTTTTGTGCCACGCCCCATGACGGGAAGGCATGGCTGCTCGCCCGCGTTCAGGCGATCTGATCGAGCCCGAGCCGCGCGTAGACAGCGGCCGTCTGCCGGCGCAGGCGCAGCGATTCGGGCTGGCCGTTGCACTGCTGCTGAAGGATGCCCTGCGCGGCCGCCAGTGCGCTCTTCGTGCCGGTGCGCATGAGCGCATCGAGGTACACCTGCTCGAACAGATCGCGTTGCGCATGGCTTCCGCCGATCTCGATCAGGCGCGGCAGGGCCACGCCCAGGCCTTCGATGGCTGCCGCGAAGTCACCCCGCGCATGGGCCACGAGCCCGTGCGCGGCCGGCACGCAGACGCGCTGCCATGCGGCGCGGGTCGAGGGCGGCGCACCGGGCGCGAAGGCTTCGATGTTGCGCAACAGCACATCGGCCTCGGGCCGACCGGCGCGCGCGAGTCCGTAGAGGTATTGCAGGTCCAGGAAGGGCAGCACATGGTCGGCCTGCCGCTGCAGCAGGTAGCCGGCCACGTCGTCCCAGCGCGTGCCCACGTCGATGCCCGCGAGCTCGAGCCGCGCGAGCAGCGACACCGCGCCGATCTGGTCCTGCGAGTAGTCCTTGACCACGCCCCAGGCATGCGCGTCGTACACCGCCAGCGCCTCGGCATCGCGGCCCAGGTCGATCAGGAACAGCGCCACATGCCACCAGTTGTGCGTGACCATGAAGGAATTGAGTCCGGTCCAGGTGTCGCTCACGCTTTCCATGAACGCCAGTCCCTCGGCGAGCCGGCCTTCGGTGAGCATCACGTGCGCCAGCGCATGATGTGCCCAGGGCTCCTTGCGGCACATCGCGATCGCACGGCGGGCGCTTGCCTCGGCCTCGCGCATCAGGTGGCACTGCTCGTAGCCGAAGGCCGCCATGCCGTGCACGTACGGCACCTCGGCCGCCGAGGGCAGCACCGCGAGCGCGAGCCGCAGCATGCCCGGGCAGTCGCCGGTGTTGAAGCAGTGGTACTGGCCCAGCTTGACCGACACGAGGTCGCGCGGATGTTCGCGCGCCTGTTCCGCGTGCAGCGCGACGGCGCGTGCGATGTCGCCATCGGCCCAGGCCTCGACGGCCGCGATGTAGCGCTGCTCGCGGGGCGTGGCACGTGTTGCGCCGCCCCGGGCTTTTTCGAGAAAGGGCCGCGCGTTGGCGGCAGCCTCCCGCGATTCGGCAAACAGGTGCAGCGTGGCGCAGTACGCCTGCACGATGGGGCTCGCGTCGGTTTCGGCCAGCGCCAGCAGGTTGACGGCACGCGCCTCGGTCGAGATGAAGCCCATGACGAAGTCGTCGACCCGCGGCAGGCTGGCGGCGTCGTCGAGGGTGAGGGGATTGCCGAGGCTGTCGGCGACGTGCGGATTTCCGGAGGGCATGGCGGCATGGTGCCACGCCCCCGGCGATGCTTCAAACCCCGGCCTGCTGGTGGCGGTACTCCTGGGTCTTTCCGCCATAGCCGTAGGCCGCGCCGCGCGCGTCGATCACGTGGATGTAGGACACCTCGTGCAGGTCGGGCCGGATCTTCGCCATGGCCGCGTGCACCTCGCGCAGGTAGCGCGCCTTCTCGGCCTTGGTGTTGGTCTCGTCGGTGACGCTGATGTCGAGGTGGAAGGCCGACCTGCCCAGCGAGGCCAGCGACTGGCCGCCGATGAACCAGGCATCGGCGGCGATGTACTGCACGGTGATGGCGATCACCGGCAGCTGCTTGCCGAGCACGCTCTGGGTCAGCTCGGCGACGGTATCGACGGTCTTGCGGGTGAGGGCGGCGTCGGGTTCGCCGGAGAGGTGGACGACGATGTGGGGCATGGAGGGCTCCTTGTGGATGAGTGGACGATGGGGCTATTGTGGGAACTCGGTGGCCATCGGAAAAGCGGGAAGATATGATGAGGTCCATCGGTTTATCGGATGGATGAAATCATGCAAGCCTTCGATCTCGAACAGCTTCGCACCCTGGCGGCGGTGATCGATGCAGGCAGCCTGACCGCCGCTGCGCCCCGGGTGTTTCTCTCGCAGTCTTCGGTCAGCGAGCAGATGCGCAAGCTCGAGGAGCGGGCGGGGCAGTCGCTGCTGACGCGCAGCAAGGCGGGCGTCGTTCCCACCGAGGCAGGAACGCGGCTGCTGGCGCATGCGCGCCGCATCCTTGCGCTCAGCGACGAGGCGTTTCGCGATCTGCATGGCGAGACCCTGCAGGGCGAATTGCGGCTCGCCGTGACCGACTACTTCCGGCCCGGCGATCTCACCCGGCTCCTGGGGCGCCTTGGCGAGAGCTACCCGCAGGTGCGGCTGAATGTGAGCATCCTGAAGAGCGATGCGCTGCGGGCGGCCTACGCGCAGGGGGATTTCGATGTGGGGCTGGCGATGAACATCGCGGGCGCGTCGCCTTCGTCCGGACAGGGCGCGAAGGCCACGGTGATCCGGCGCGAATCGCTGGCGTGGCTCGCCGCGACCGGCATGCGGCTGGCGCGGGGCGAGCCGGTGCGGTTGCTGGCCTTGCCGGACACCTGCTCGCTGCACCAGTACACCGTGGCGCTGTTGCGGCGGCGGCGGGTGCCCTATGTGCTGGCGCATGTGGCTTCGGGGGTGGCGGGGTTGCAGTCGGCGTTGGCTGCGGGGCTGGGGGTCGCCTGCCTGAACGAGTCCGCGGCGTGCGACGGGGTGGCCCGGGTGGCGGCGCCGCACGGGCTGCCGGCGCTACCCCGGGTTGCGTTTCAGTTCCTGCCCGGGCGCAGGGGAGAGACGGGGTTCGTGACCCGTGCCCGGGAGATGCTGGCGACGCATCTGGTGTGAAGTCTCCAGGGTGGCGCGGGATTTGCGTCAACCGAGCCATGAACGCGCCCCAACCCACGACCCCGCCGGATCTGCTGCGCCATTCGCGCTTCGACGACGCGCAGGCCATCTTTTCGGGCACGCTGTTCGTCGCCATCGCCATGATGCTGTTCGGCCAGGCGGGCCTGCTCACGGGCGGCACCGCCGGCGTTGCGTTCCTCCTGCACTACGCCACCGGCGTGAGCTTCGGAAAGCTGTTCTTCCTGGTGAACCTACCGTTCTACTGGTTCGCATGGCGCCACATGGGCCGGGCTTTCACGATCAAGACCTTCTCGGCGATCGCACTGCTTTCGGTGATGACCGACTGGGCGCCGCGCTACATCTCGATCGATTCCCTGCACCCGGCTTTTGCGGCCGTGCTCGGTGGCCTGCTGCTGGGCACCGGCTGCCTGTTTCTCGCCCGCCACCGCGCGAGCCTGGGGGGCGCGACCGTGCTGACGCTGTACCTGCAGGAAAAGCGCGGCTGGCCGGCCGGCAAGGTGCAGATCGGCATCGACTGCACGGTGGTGCTGCTCGCGCTGTTCGTGATTCCGCCGCAGCGCGTGGGATGGTCGGTGCTGGCTGCGGTGGTGATGGGGCTCTTCCTCTGGATCAACCACAAGCCGGGGCGCTACGCGGCGACTTGAGTTGCGCCCGGGTCTTTGTGTTGGGGGTGCGTGTGTTCGGGGCGCGTGCACAGGACACCGGGTGCTCCCCTCCGCGAATGTCCCCCGCTTCGCTCCTCCTTTATTTCGCTGCGGGGAGCACCCGATGCCCTGTGCACGAGAGGCGCAGCGCTTGTGCGAGCCGATCAACGACGGCTCTGAGCGCTTACGCCGATGGTGTGCTCTGCGCAGCGAAATAAAGGAGGAGGCATGCGGCCCTAGGCCGCGCCGGGGGACATTCGCGGAGCAGAGCACACCGTCGGCGTGATMGTGCCCCGAACAAAGTACACCGCATCGAAAAGCAAGGTTTCTAGCGTTCAGGCGCCACAGGCCAGGGCCGCTGCAACTCGCGAATCTGCTCGAACGCACGCGACACGCGCAACACGCCGAGATCGTCGAACCGGTGCCCGGCAATCTGCAGCCCGATCGGCAACCCGCCCGCCGAGTACCCGCAGTTCACCGAAGACGCCGGCTGCTCTGACATGTTGAACGGCACCGTGAAGCCGATGTGCTCCAGCGGCCGCAGCGGATCGTTGGTCGGCGAAGGCGCCTCGGCAGCCGCAGGCATGTTCGGCGACACCGGCGAGATCACGTAGTCGAACCGCGAGCACGCCTGCACCGCCGCCACGCGCGTCGCATGGAACTGGCTGAAACCGCGGAACACATGCTCGCCGCTGAACTCGGCCGCGCTCTCGGCCCACTCGCGGATGTAGGGCAGCACCTTGGCGCGCTGGTCGGCGCGCAGGGCCTTCATGTCCACCAGCGAACGCATGCGCCACAGGTGGTCCATGCCGTCGAGCATGGCTTGCGACATGAAGGGCTGCATCGTCTCGACGACCGCGCCGGCCTTTTCGAACAGGCGCGCCGCGTGTTCGACGGCCGACTGGATCTCGGGCTCGACCGCCAGGCCGCAGCCCGCATCGAGCAGCAGCCCGATGCGCAGCCCGCGCAGATGGTCCGGCGACACGTCGAAGCCGGCCCAGTCGATGTCCTGCGCCGGCAGGCTCATGCTGTCCCGCGCATCGGGCTTCGAGAGCACCTGCATCATCAGCGCGGCATCGCCGACGGTGCGTGTCATCGGTCCCGCAGCGCGGCCCATGTACGGCGGATCGATCGGAATGCGGCCCAGGCTCGGCTTGAGCGTGAAGATGCCGCACCAGCTTGCGGGCAGGCGCAGCGAGCCGCCGATGTCGGTGCCCAGGTGCAGCGGGCCATAGCCGGCAGCGGCGGCCGCACCGGCGCCGGCGCTGGAGCCGCCCGGTGTCCGGCTCAGGTCCCAGGGGTTGCGCGCCAGCGTGTGAAAGCTCGAGAGCCCTGAGGACAGCATGCCGTAGTCCGGCATGGTGGTCTTGCTCACGATGACAGCGCCGGCTTCCTTCAGGCGGGCGGCCGGCGGCGCATCGGCGGCCGCGGGCTTCAGGTCGACGGCGGCCGTGCCGGACGGCATCGGGTCGCCGCGGGTGGCGATGTTTTCCTTGACGGTGGTCGGCACGCCGTCGAGTGGGCCGAGCGCATCGCCACGCTGCCAGCGTGCCTCCGAAGCGCGCGCCTGTTCGAGCGCGGCTTCGGGCCGGAACAGCCAGGTGGCCTGCAGGTGCGGCTCCCAGCGTTCGATCTGCGCGATCACGGCCCGCGTGACCTCGACCGGCGAGAGGCGCCTGTTGCGGTAGGCGGCGGAGAGTTCCTGGGCGGACAGGTCGCTCAACAAAGGGGCATCGGACACGGTGACGCTCATCCCCACGACAGCGCGGACAGGTCGTTCACGAAGATCGGGTTTTCCTTCCAGAGGCCCTTCACGTTCCTCTTCGCGATGGTCGGGAACTGCGGCTGGTAGAGGAAGCCGTTGGCCGCGTCGGTGGCCAGCATCTTCTGCGCGTCGCCGAGCAGCTTGTTGCGTTCGGCGGTGTTGCTGGTGGTCTTGATCTTGTCGAACAGCGTGTTGAAGGCCTTCGACTGGTAGCCCCAGTAGTAGTCGGACTTGGCGTAGTTGCCGAGGTCGAAGGGCTCGACGTGCGAAACGATCGACAGGTCGTAGTCCTTGTTGCCGTAGGTGCCGCTGAGCCACTGCGCCCACTCGACGTTCTGTACCTTCACGGTGATGCCGATCTTGGCGAGCTGGGCCACGATCACCTCGCCGCCCTGGCGTGCATAGGGGGGCGGCGGCAGCGTCATGGTGAGTTCGAGCGGCGTCTTCACGCCGGCTTCGGCGAGCAGCTTCTTGGCCTTCTCGATGTCGAAGGGGTTGATGCCGGTGGTGTCGACGAAGCCCGCGGCGCCCGGCACGTAGTGGCTGCCGATGGCCACGCCGAGGCCGTCGGCGGCGCCTTCGATCACGGCCTTGCGGTCGATGGCCGCGAGGATGGCGCGGCGCACACGCACGTCGTCGAGCGGCTTCTTCCTGTTGTTGATCGAGAGGATGGTCTTGGCGCGCGAACCGGCCAGGATGACCTGGAACTGCGGGTTCATCTTGAACTGCGGCACCACGCGCGTGCCGATGCGCGTGAACACGTCGACGTCGCCCGCCATCAGCGCGGCGGCCTGCGCAGCCGTGTCGGCGATGAAGCGGAAGGTGACCTTGTTGATCTTGGCCGTGGCGGGGCTGCGGAAGCCTTCCCACTTGCTCAGGGTGAGCGACGAGCCCTTGGCCCAGCTGTCGAGCTTGTAGGGGCCGGTGCCGACCGGCTTGGTCGCGTTGGTGTCCACGCTCTTGGGCTCGACGATCACGGCCGTGGCCTGGCCCAGCACGAAGGGCAGGTCGGGGTCGATCTCCTTGTTGATGACCACGACGGTGTAGTCGTCCACCACCTGGGTGGCGAGGTTCGCGAAGGTGCGCTTGTCCTTGTTGGTGCTCTTCTCGCTGCCGGCGCGGTCGAAGGCGAACTTGACAGTGGCCGCGTTGAAGGGCTCGCCGTTCTGGTACTTGACGCCGCGCTTGAGCTTGAAGGTGTAGGTCTTGAGGTCGGGCGAGATTTCCCAGCTCTCGGCCAGGAGCGGCGTGACGCTGCCGTCGGCGTTGATCTTGGTGAGCGTTTCGAGGATGTTGTATTGCACGACCTCGGCAATCGCGGCCGCCGCGCCGGTGGTCGGGTCCAGGCCCGGCGGCTCGAGGGCCATGCCGATCACGATGGCGTCCTTCCGCCCTTGGGCCATGCCGGCCAGCGGGGTGGCCAGCGCGACGGTGGCGCCGGCGGTGGTGAGGAGGGTGCGACGGTTCAACATACTTGGTGATCTCCGGAAAACGGCCAGGGGTCGAATGACTGCTCGGCGCCCACCGTGCCCCGAAGGGAGGCGCAGCGCCGCGAAAGACAAGACACGCAGCACGAAAGATGCCACGTGCGCAGCGGATCATTCTCTCGCAGCGGGCAGTCCGGCGCCTGCCCGGCAAGGCGGTTTTTCCTTGGGACGTTCCCGGATGCCGCGGCCTGCGCCGGGCCCCGCCACTAGGCCCAGTACAGGGCCGCGATGTCGTTCACGAAGATCGGCGTGTCCTTCCAGAGACCGCGCAGGTTGCGCGCCGCCACCGTGATGAACTGCGGCTGGAACAGGAAGGCGTTGGCCGCGTCCTCGGCGAGGATGCGCTGCGCATCGCCCAGGTAGCGCAGGCGGTCGGCCGCGCGCGGGCTGTTGCGCGCCTTGTCGAAGGCTTCGTTGAACCTGGCCGACTGGTAGCCCCAGTAGTACTCGGGCTTGGTGTAGTTCACGAGGTCGAAAGGCTCGACGTGCAGGATCAGCGAAAGGTCGTAGTTCTTGTTGCCGTAGGTGCCGCTCATCCATTGCGCCCATTCGACGTTCTGGATCTTGGCGACGATGCCCACTTTGGCGAGCTGCGCGGCGATGAGCTCGCCGCCTTGCCGCGCGTAGGGCGGAGGCGGCAGCACGAAATCGAGTTCGAGCGGCGTCTTCACGCCGGCCTCGGCCAGCAGCTGTTTCGCCTTCTCGACGTTGTAGGCGTTGATGCCGGTGGTGTCGATGTAGCCTGGCGCGCCCGGCACGAAGTGGCTGCCGATGGGCACGCCGCGGCCGTCCACCGCTGCTTCGATCACCGCCTTGCGGTCGATGGCAGCGGCGATGGCGCGGCGCACGCGCACGTCGTCGAGTGGCTTGCGCCTGTTGTTGATCGCGAGGATGGTCTTGCCGCGCGAGGCGTTGAACACCACCTGGAAGCGCTTGTCGTTCTGGAACTGCGGCAGGCTGCGCGAGACCGAGGCATGCGGGAACAGGTCGATGTCGCCCGAGAGCAGCGCGGTGGTCTGCGCGGCCGGCTCCGAGATGAAGCGAAAGCTGGCCTTGCGGATCTGCACGGCGTCGGCATGGCGCCAGCCGTCCCACTTGGCGAGCACGATGCCCGAGCCCTTGGCCCAGCTCTCGAGCCGGTAGGGGCCGGTGCCGACCGGCCTGGTGGCATTGGTCTCCACCGTCTTGGGTTCGACCAGGACGGCCGAGGCCTGGCCGAGCAGGAACAGCAGGTCGGGCTCGATGTCCCTGGTGATCAGCACCACCGTGTGTTCGTCGACCACCTGCGTGGCGATGTTGGCGAAGGTGCGCTTGTCCTTGTTGGTGCTGTTGGCCGCAGCCGCGCGGTCGAACGAGAACTTGACGGTCTGCGCATCGAAGGGCTCGCCGTTCTGGAACTTCACGCCGCGCTTGAGCTTGAAGGTGCAGGTCTTGAGATCGGGCGAGATCTCCCAGCTCTCGGCGAGCATCGGCGTCACGCTGCCATCGGAATTGATCTTGGTGAGGGTCTCGAAGACGTTGTAGAGCACCACCTCGGAGATTTCGGCGCCAGCCTTGGCGGTCGGGTCGAGGCCGGTGGGTTCCAGCGTGAGTGCCAGCACCAGCGCGTCTTTTTTTCTTTGCGCGAATGCGTTGATCGGCAGTGCGAGCGGTGCCAGGGCTGCGGCGCCGGTGGCGAGCAGGGTGCGTCGTTGGAGCATGAAGCGGTGTCCTCGGGAACGGGGCAGGCATCATCCGCGAGACGGGTGCCTCGGCGCAACCAGATGCTTATGACCCACTCATCCTACGAACGGTGGGCGACACTTCGATGTCAGGCCGCCAGCAGCGTGCCGCCGGTGGGTGTGCGCGGCACTGCATCGAGCAGCGTGCGCGTGTAGGGGTGCTGCGCGTGGCGGAATAGGTTGGCGGGCGGGCCCTGTTCGACGATCTGGCCCTTCCACACCACGCAGACGTCGTCGCAGAGGTGGTTGACCACCGCGAGGTCGTGGCTGATCAGCAGGTAGCTGACGCCGAACTGCTGCTGCAGGTCCTGCATGAGGTTGAGCACCTGGGCCTGCACGGACACGTCGAGCGCGCTGACGGGTTCGTCGGCGACGATGAGCTTGGGCCGCGTAATCAGTGCGCGTGCAATCGCGATGCGCTGGCGCTGGCCGCCCGAGAACTCGTGCGGGTACTTGTCCATGTCGGTGGTGCGCAGGCCGACGGCTGCGAGCGACTCGGCGGCGCGCTCGCGCTGCTCCTTGCGCGAGGCCTCGGCCAGCGCCTCCAGCGGCTCGGCGACGATGCGTGCCACGGTCTGGCGCGGATCGAGCGAACCGTAGGGGTCCTGGAACACCATCTGGAAATCGCGCCGCGCCGTGCGCAGCGCTGCCTTGGGCAGCGTGTGCAGGTCGCGGCCGAGCAGTTTCACGCTGCCCGAGGTGGGCGTATCGAGCGCCATCACGAGGCGCGCGATGGTCGACTTGCCCGAGCCCGATTCGCCGACGATGCCGAGGCTGCGGCCGGCTTCGACCCTGAAGCTCACGCCGTTGAGCGCCTTGACGGTCGGCGGCGGGCCGAAGAGCTTCTCGCGCGGCAGGTCGTAGTGGCGCACGAGGTCCGTGACTTCCAGCAGTGGCGGGGCGATGGTGGGCTCACTCATGATGCGACGGCGACCTTGGCCGCGATGTCTTCCAGCCGGATGCAGCGCACCGCGTGATCCTGCGGCAGCATCGTGGGCGGCGGCCGCGTGGTGTGGCAGGCGTCGATCGTGTAGCTGCAGCGCCCCGCGAAGGGGCAGCCTTTGGGCAGGTCGACCAGTTCCGGCACGCTGCCCCGGATGGTGGCCAGGCGCATGCCGCGTGGCGCACCGAGCGCAGGGCGGGCGGCGAACAGGCCCTGGGTGTAGGGGTGGGCGCGCCGCGCGAACACGGCTTCGGTCGGCCCGCTCTCGACCACGCTGCCGCCGTACATCACGAGCATCTTGGAGACGGTCTGCACGATCACGCCGAGGTCGTGCGAGATCAGGATCAGCGCCATCCCGCGCTCGGCCACCAGGCCCTGGATGAGTTCGAGGATCTGCTTCTGGATGGTCACGTCGAGCGCAGTGGTGGGCTCGTCGGCGATCAGCAGGTCGGGGCCGCAGGCCAGCGCCATCGCGATGCCGATGCGTTGCCGCTGCCCGCCCGAGAACTGGTGCGGGTAGGCATCGAGCCGCGACGCCGCATCGGGAATGCCCACGCGGTCGAGCAGCGCCAGCACTTCCTTGCGCGCCTCGGCGCCCGAGAGCCCGCGATGCAGCCGCAGCGGCTCGCCGACCTGGCGTGCGATGGTGTGCACCGGGTTCAGCGCCGTCATCGGCTCCTGGAAGATCATGCCGATGCGGTTGCCGCGGATCTGGCACATGGATTTTTCGTCGCGCCCGACGAGCTCGGCGTCGTCGAAGCGGATGCTGCCCGTGACCTTGGCGGTCGAGGGCAGCAGGCCCATCAGCGACATCACGGTGATCGACTTGCCGCAGCCCGATTCGCCCACGATGCCCAGCGTTTCGCCGCGCTCGAGCGAGAAGGAAATGCCGCGCACGGCCTCGGCGGGGCCGCGCTGCGTCTGCAGTTCGATGTGCAGGTCCTTGACTTGGAGAAGAGGCATATCGCTTCGCTTACCGGGCGCGCGCGAGGCGGGGGTCGAGCAGGTCGCGCAAGCCGTCGCCGAGCAGGTTCAGGCCCAGCACCGCCATCGCGATGGCCATGCCGGGGAACACCGCGAGGAGCGGCGACTGGAACATCATCGTCTGCGCCTCGCTGAGCATGCGGCCCCACGAAGGCTGTGGCGGCTGCGTGCCCAGGCCGAGGTAGGAGAGAGCGGCCTCAGCGAGGATGGCGATGGCGAAGCGGATCGTGATCTGCACGATCAGCACGGCCGAGATGTTCGGCAGCACGTGCTGCATCGTGATGGMGAACGGCCCCTTGCCGCAGGCGCGCGCGGCGGCGATGTACTCGCGCGACCAGATCGCRTTGGCCGARGCSCGCGTGATGCGTGCGAAGGTRGGGATGTTGTAGATGCCGATCGCGACGATGGCGTTGACGATGCCGGCGCCGAACACCGCGGTCATCATGATGGCCGAGAGGATCGCGGGGAAGGCGAGCGAGAAGTCGGCGAAACGCATGATGGCTTCTTCGACCCAGCCGCGCCGTGCCGCTGCCAGCAAGCCGAGCGCCGTGCCGGCCACGAGGCCGATGCCCACCGCGATCACGCCCACGAGGATGGAAGCACGCGCCCCCACCAGCAGCAGCGAGGCCACGTCGCGGCCATAGGTGTCGGTGCCCAGCCAGTGCGAGCCCGTCGGGGGCTTCAGCTTGTTGGCCATGTCCATCTCGTAGGGCGACCACGGCGTCCAGACCAGCGAGATGCCCGCTGCGAGCAGCAGAAGCAGCGTCAGTACGCCACCCAGCACGAAGCTGCGGTGCTGCAGCGCACGGCGCCAGAAGCCCGGCACCTTGAGCGCGGCGGCGCTGGGAACGGCRAGGGTGCTCATATGTCGCTGGCCTTGATGCGCGGGTCGATCACGGCRTACAGCACGTCGACCACGAAGTTCACGATGACCACGAGCGCGGCGAGCAGCATCACGCAGTTGCGCACCACGATCAGGTCGCGGTTGCTGATGGCCTGGAAGATCAGCCGGCCGAGACCGGGCAGGTAGAACACGTTCTCCACCACGATGGTGCCGGCCAGCAGCTCGGAAAACTGCATGCCCATGACCGTGATGACCGGGATCATGGCGTTGCGCAGCACGTGGGTCCAGAGCACGGCGCGCTGCGACACGCCCTTGGCGCGCGCGGTGCGCACGAAGTCTTCGCGCATCACCTCGAGCACCGCCGAACGCGTGATGCGCGCGAGGATCGCCGCCTGCACCACCGCCAGCGACAGCGCCGGCAGCAGCAGCGACTTGAGGCCCGCGAAGACGCCTTCGCCCCAGCCCTCGAAGCCACCGGCCGAGAACCACTGCAACTGGACCGAGAACACCAGGATCAGCAGGATCGCGAACCAGAAATTGGGAATGGCGATGCCCACCTGCGTGAGCCCCATCAGGCCGACGTCGCCGAGCTTGTTGTGGCGCGCGGCGGCGGTCACGCCCACCAGCAGCGCGAGCACGGTGGTGAAGGCCATCGCCAGCAGCGCGAGCGGCACGGTGAGCGCGAGGCGCTCGAGGATGAGGTCGAGCACCGGCGAGCTGTAGGCGTAGCTGTCGCCGAGGTTGCCGGTGAGCAGGCCGCCGATCCAGTGCCAGTAGCGCGTCCAGGCCGGCTGGTCGAGGCCGAGCTTGGTAGCGAGTGCGGCCACTGCGTCGGGCGAGGCATCGGGGCCCATGAGCATCTGTGCGGCGTTGCCGGGCAGGATCTCGAGAACGAGGAAAACGATGACAGAGGCACCGATCAACGTACCGATCAGCGTGGCGAGGCGCTTGAATAGAAACAGACTCATGGGTCGGGGCGCAGCATAACTGACTACTGCAACAAGTGTGCCGCGAATGTGGCCTTTGGCATTCGCTGGTGGCTCGTTCGCCCGGTCCACCGATAATCGGGGGATGGCCCTCATGATCACCGACGAATGCATCAATTGCGATGTCTGCGAGCCCGAGTGCCCGAACGATGCGATCTACATGGGCGCGGAGTACTACGAGATCGATCCGCACAAGTGCACCGAGTGCGTCGGCCACTTCGACGAACCGCAGTGCGTGCAGATCTGCCCCGTGGCGTGCATTCCCATCCATCCGGCGCACGTGGAAAGCCGCGAGACGCTGATGCAGAAGTTCGAGCGTCTCACGGCCGCCAAGGCTGCCGCGGCGGTGCCGCCGCAACCTGAAGCGCCGCCTTCAGCCGGCGTCTGAGCCGGACGACTTCCGCTTCTTCTTCCTGTCGCCGCTGCCGGACGAGGATGCTCCCTTGGCATCCGACGCGCCGTGGAAGCGTGCGCTGGACTTGTGCGGCTCGGTGTCCATCTTCCGGACACGGGCTCGCGTCAGCTGCTCGGAGGATGCGAGCCGCCGGTCGTCGAGGGTGGCTCGCCGGGCGTCCTGTGCCGCACGACGGTCACGCTCGAGGGCTTCCTTTTCCTGCGACAGGCGGATGCGCTCCAGCTGGTCGGCGCGTTTTTCCGCTCTGACCGTGGAAGCCTCCGCCGCCCGGCGATCCGCCTCGCTGCGCGTGTCGTCGACCTTCAGGGCCCTTCCACCTTCGCAGGGCTGGTCGCCGTAGCTGCTTCCGCAGCGCCAGGTTTTCGCGCCTGCCTGGGCCAGAGCCCCAGCCGACCAGGCACAGGATGCTATTAAAAATATAGCGATCCCGATCTTTCCAGCCCTCGTTTCTCTTCTTCTGCTCTTCATTTTTTATTTCTCTCCCTCCTGCGCTCCTGTGGCCGGCTAGGTGGCGGCAGGCGTGCCCCCATCGCCGGGCTCCCGCCGCGGCGGTTTGGGCCGGGGCGGTTTGCTCGTGTGAATGACCAAGGTCGCTTTCTCCATCTCGCCGG
Organism: Variovorax sp. P4_B10; assembly: GCF_056402375.1. Classification (NCBI taxonomy): domain Bacteria; kingdom Pseudomonadati; phylum Pseudomonadota; class Betaproteobacteria; order Burkholderiales; family Comamonadaceae; genus Variovorax; species Variovorax sp. P4_B10. The sequence goes on from NZ_JBFUHN010000030.1 coordinate 126,684, forward strand.
CCACGAGCGCGGGCATGGCATGCAGCGTGCGGGCGATGGCGTCCTCGATCGCTTCGCGTTGTTCCTTCAGCGGCTTCTTGAGCACCCAGTTGATCACCTCCGACTTCACGCCGGGATGCCCGATGCCCAGGCGCAGCCGCCAGTAGTCGCCGGTGCCGAGCTGCGCGTGGATGTCGCGCAGGCCGTTGTGGCCGGCATGGCTGCCGCCGAACTTGAGCTTGGCCTGGCCGGGCACCACGTCGAGTTCGTCGTGCACCACGAGGATTTCCTCGGGCGCGATCTTGAAGAAGCGCGCGAGCGCGGCCACCGACTTGCCCGACAGGTTCATGAAGGTCTGCGGCTCCAGCAGCCAGACGCTCTGGCCGCCGATGCTCGTGCGTGCCGCGAGGCCGTGGTAGCTGCGCTCGGGCGCGAGGTTGAGTTTCCAGTCGCGCGCCAGGGCGTCGATCCACCAGAAGCCCGCGTTGTGGCGCGTGGCTTCGTACTCAGGGCCCGGGTTTCCGAGGCCGACGAACAACTTGATCATGGCGGGAATTATCTCGCCGCCCCCAAAGCAAAAGGCCCGCACGCGGCGGGCCTTTTTGCAGGGGGCGGAAGAATTACTTCTTCGCGGCGGGCTTGGCCGTCTTGGCGGCAGGCTTGCCGTTGGCAGCCGGTGCGGCGCCTTCGGCTGCAGCGGCGCCTTCAGCGGCGGCGGCCGGCTCTTCGGCGACCAGCGGCGGCACGGCCGAGACGATGACCGGGTTGCTCTTGCCGTGGCTCACGAACTTCACGCCCTTGGGCAGCTTGATGTCGTTGACGTGCAGCGTGGCGTTCTTCGTGAGACCGGAGAGGTCCACTTCGATGAACTCGGGCAGGTCGGTCGGCAGGCAGCTGATCTCGAGCTCGGTGATCACGTGGTTCACGAGGTTGTGAGCGGTCTTGACGGCTTCGGACTCTTCTTCACCCTTGAAGTGGAGCGGCACCTTCATGTGCAGGCGGGTCTTGGCATCGACGCGCTGGAAGTCGATGTGTTGCACCAGCTGGCGGAACGGGTGGTACTGCACGTCGCGCAGCAGCACTTTGCTGGTGGCGCCGCCGAGTTCCATTTCGAGGATCGACGAGTGGAAGGCTTCCTTCTTGAGGGCGTGCCACAGCGCGTTGTGATCGATTTCGATCAGCTGGGGCTGGCCTTCACCACCGTAGACGATACCGGGCGTCTTGCCCGAGATGCGGAGACGGCGGCTCGCACCCGTGCCCTGCTTGGCGCGCTCAAAAGCGACGAATTTCATAACTAGCTCCTGTGAGAGTCCACCGCGACCAGTGCGACTCCGGTTCAAAAAGGCTTCTGGAAAGAAGCCCGCTCTTTGGCTCTCAGGTCAGAACAGGTTGTCCTGGTCCGAGAACAAACTCATCACCGACTCGCCCTTGGCAATGCGCTGGATCGTCTCGGCGATCAGCGGTGCCACGGAGAGCTGGCGGATCTTTCCGCACGCCAGGGCGCCGTCGGAAAGGGGAATGGTGTTGGTCACGACCACTTCGTCGAGCGCGGAGTGGGTGATGCGCTCGATAGCCGGGCCCGAGAAGATCGGGTGCGTGCAATAGGCGTAGACGCTCTTCGCGCCGCGCTCCTTCAGCACCTCGGCCGCTTTGACCAGCGTGCCGGCGGTGTCGATCATGTCGTCCATGATCACGCAGTTGCGGCCGTCGATCTCGCCGATCACGTTCATGACTTCGCTGACGTTGGCCTTCGGGCGGCGCTTGTCGATGATGGCGAGGTCGCAGTTCAGTTGCTTGGCCAGCGCACGGGCACGGACCACGCCGCCGACGTCGGGCGAAACCACGATCAGGTCTTCGTAGTTCTTGGCCCGCAGGTCGCCCAGCAGCACCGGCGACGCGTAGATGTTGTCGACCGGAATGTCGAAGAAGCCCTGGATCTGGTCGGCGTGCAGGTCCATCGTGAGCACGCGCTCGACGCCGACGGTTTCCAGCAGGTTGGCCACCACCTTGGCCGAGATCGGCACGCGGCTCGAACGCGGGCGGCGGTCCTGGCGGGCGTAGCCGAAATAGGGAATCACGGCGCTGATCCGCTCGGCCGAAGCGCGCTTGAGCGCGTCGACCATGATCAGCAGTTCCATCAGGTTTTCGTTGGTCGGTGCGCAGGTCGACTGCACCACGAACACGTCGCGTGCGCGGACGTTCTGGTTGATCTCGACGGTGACTTCACCATCGGAGAAGCGACCGACGCGTGCGGCGCCCAGCGAGGTGCCGAGGTTGTGCGCGATTTCTGCGGCGAGGCCAGGATTGGCGTTGCCGGTGAAAACCATGAAGTCAGGGTGATTAGCCTGCATGAGCGCGTCCCGGCAGTGCGAATTGGCTTTTAGGAAGCCGCCAAAGGTTTTGGGTCGTGGCGGCCCGTGGGCTACCGATTATTGCAGCGGGTGGGCTGCAGAAGAAACACTGCGGCCGGTGGGCCGCAGTTTAGAGATTTGGCAGGGGAGAAAGGATTCGAACCTTTGCATGCTGGAATCAAAATCCAGTGCCTTAACCAGCTTGGCGACTCCCCTACACGGGTCGATGGTTTGCACCATCAACCGATATATGTCGCGTCGGACCGTAAAAACGTTCCGACTATTTTCAGGCTGCCCAACCTACCAGAGGATGAACAGCCAGATTGTTGCACTGACGAACCTGCCAGCCCGCGGGGGCTTCGACCAGTTCCGCTTCGTGCGGCCCTTGCGGCATCTTTGCAAACACTGAACTTCCGGAGCCGGTCATCCGGGCCTTCAATCCTTGGTCGCCGAGCCATTCGATGGCATCGGTGACCGCGGGGCAAAGCCGCTGGGCAACCGGCTGCAGGTCGTTCTGGCCGAAGTCGAAAACCTTGTTGCCGAGGTTTGGGGCTTCGTGTCGTTCGCTATCTGCAGCAAAGCCCGAGATTATAGCAACAGGAGTGGCGCGTTGA